>MEHH01000147.1 GCA_001940755.1 Candidatus Heimdallarchaeota archaeon AB_125 | reverse complement strand
ATACTTTGATAGCTCGATGGGGTAGCAGATGTAGAAAGTGGGATTTGATCGATTAAATCACTTTCATCTTTTAACTAGTTACTCCATTAATCCTTTAATGTTTTAAGTATTGAATAATGTCTTAATCCTTTAAAATATCCTGTTTTGGAAGAACCATTAAATAATTCATCAAGATTATCTCTCTCTTTTGAATCACAAGCTGGACACCAAGAATTACAGTAATAACCTAAACTCATAGTTGTTTCAAGATTTGAAAATTCAGAATTAAATGGAAAATCACATTCCCATTCTTCATAGCAGCTAGGGCATTCATGTTTGCATTTCATCATTTTATTAACTTCCTTCTACTGTGTAAATTTACTTCAGATGTAGATTATGCCGTAAATTTTCGCATGTAGTATTCGAAACGTATAGATTTTCAAGACTTTACAAACTACTCTAATTGTTAAAGAGTTCAACCTCTGAAGTTCAGAAGTAACTTCAGTAAAATCCTTTTAAAACAAATCACATTATTATGCTATTTGTAATTAAATCTCATATTCGAATTATTATAATTTATCATAGGTTTGATTATTTAAATATCTTTTTATTGATAAGATAAAGTGTTTATATATGCTTTATAAATGAATTTATAATTAATTCATAATATTGTATATTTTATAAAAAATGATTTAATATAAACTGTACGAGATGCTTAGTGATGAACTTCCATCTCACTTTAAGAAATGCTAATGTTACTTCTTCTTAACATAACCAGAAACATGAAGTTTTTTGAATATATTTTCTGTATCTTTGCGATTCTCTGAATCACAATTTGGACAATATGAATTACAATAATATCCTAACTCAACAACTTCTTCATAGTGTTGGTGTTCAGAGTAAGTTGGGAAGTTACAACCCCACTTTTCTCCACATTTATCGCATTCAGCTTACATTCAGGCATTTTACATACTTCCTATTGATAGTTATTACTACTTCTTAAACTGAAAACGCAAAAAAAATATCTAATTAATTTATATGCTTGAATCTTAATATAGTTATCCCTTAAGAAGAAAAATAAGAAAAAGAGGTTAGGTTCACTATACTGGTAAGTCTAATATTATCAGGTAGAATAGATAAAGTGAGATTAACTATTGTACCTACCAAATAATATCCTGGTTTCTTTTCGATATCCTCTCTCCTAACTAAATCCTTGATACCTATAATTACAACAAGTGCAGTTACTTGATTGAGCAACATGAAGGTTAGAGAAAACAAACAATTATGTCTGTTTTCTTTTTTACATACTCTTAAAGAGCTATTTTGTATACAGAAGCTTGGAGAATAAATAATGTTCAGTAAACGAAAAAAGGTTATTTTTGAAAAAATGAAGGATAAAAACATTATAATTGGTCCTGTTTCTGCCAACAGTTTTGGTCAAGAATCAAAGGGTAGAGGTCAAGTGAGAGGATTAGGTCTATTATATTTGACTGAGAAAGAGATCTACTTTGGAATGTATGTTCCCAAAAAAGATTTTCATATATTATTGGATCTTGTTCATGCAATTAGTACCCCTAAATGGCATCTTGACAAAACCAAATCTAGACGTCTTTTAAAAGTAGAATTTATCAATAATGAAGGTGAAGTTGATTCTATAGCTTGGCAGGTCAAAGAATTAGATTTGTGGGTATCCACAATTGAAAATCAAATGAAAAAAATCTCCTAGAAACTCAATTTTTCCTTTAATACTAGGGATAAATATAAGTATGTCATCTTTACTTGTTATTGTTAGAACATAATATTGTGAATTCTATGGATGAGGAACGAAGCGTTGAAGATCTAGAGGATGAGGAGTATGAAGATCTTGACAAAATGGATGAATTCAGTTTAGATATGGAAGTTATGTCTGATCTTGAAGGTTTAGAAGAGCTTCCTGACGATCAGAATGCTGGTCTTGCTGAATCTGATATTATCATTACTTATGGTGATAAAATAGTTGATGAAACCAAGGAACT
This sequence comes from Candidatus Heimdallarchaeota archaeon AB_125, assembly GCA_001940755.1. Taxonomy (GTDB): domain Archaea; phylum Asgardarchaeota; class Heimdallarchaeia; order Heimdallarchaeales; family Heimdallarchaeaceae; genus UBA460. Next base: position 5,045 of record MEHH01000147.1, on the reverse strand, counting down.
AGAGAAAAAATTTGAAACTTTATTAGCAAAAGTTAGAGAGGGAAACATATCTGATGCAATTAATGAAGCCGCAAATTTACTCAATGAAGGAAGACGATTAGATGCACATTATATTACATCCAAAATTGCTTCTCTTATTGCTTCTCTCTTAACCTCTCAAGGAAAACATAAGGATGCAACAGAATATTATCTTCTTTCAGTAAGTGAAGCTAGAAAGTCAGACGACAAGAAATTGCACTTACTCAGTCTTTCTAAATTTGGTGAAAATCTGGTATATTTTGATTTTAAAGATGCTGCTGTTGTTTTTAACCAAGCTAGAGAAATAGCTGAAGAAATTGGTGAAGATGAGTATTATGCAGAAAATTCCTATTCACTAGCAAATTGTATGTTTAAAACTGAAATGGATAATGCTTACAATCTTTATGCTGAGAGTCTCTCCTACTTTGAAAAAACAGAAGATCTGAAATACCAGGGATTAATCAAATACAGGCTAGGTTTAGTTAATTATGTCAAAGAAGATTACCAAACAGCTTTTCAAAATCTATCAGATGCAAGAAGGTTATTACGAGGATTTACTGATTTAGAAGAAATTGAAGAAACTGAAAAAGCATTAAAAACAGTTCTAGTTTCACTCAAGCAAGGATTTGCAGCCACTTATTTTATTAATCTTCCTAAAATCGAACCTCTTGTTGATACTCCAGGAACGAAGAAGATTTTTGAGATATATACTTCAACAGGCATTACTGATATTATTCGAAGAATCAAAAAAGAACAACTTCAATATGTCACCAAAGATTTGATTGAGATAAACATCAGTAAACCTCTACTTGATATTGAGAAACTATCAATGTTGAATGAATATGAACTCATAGAAAACTCAAAGCACTATGAAACTATCGGAGATTACTATCAGAAAGAATTGAACTATGGTAATGCTTTTTATAACTATCTGGGGTCTCAGATCCTTGCCCTTCAAGGAAAGAATGTCAAAAGATTCGATAAACTTGAGAAGAAGCTAGAGAAATATGTTCAGTTCCTTACTCAGCAAGAGGAAGATGCTTCATTCTTCTATAATGTTCAAATTTATATGAATTATCAATTAGCAATGGGAGCTATTCCAAATAATATAAAGGCTGCTCAAAAACATGCAAGTAAAGGAATCGATCTTGCTTCTAAAAGAAATAATCCTTACTATGAAGGATTGATTAAGGAAATTTTAGCAGATATAAAGGCAATGAAAGATAGTAATAAAGCCCTAGCAGATTATCAAGCAGTTGTTTCAATCTTTGAAGAATTAAACAATCAATTTGATTCTATGCGAATCTATGACAAAATCGGTAGTATCTTAATTTCTTCCCAAACAGACAAAGGAAAAGAATATCTATCAAAAGCGCTTGGGATTGCAAAAGAACTTGAAGACCAAGACAAGATACAAAATCTTGAATCAAAACTCTAAATCTCTTTATTCTCGCTTTTTTCTCTCTGAAATTAAAAAGGGATAAGAGGCAAAGTTTAAAAAAACCTATGCTGTAGCTATTTCATCCGTTATATAAAATGGTGAAATAATGAAAAAAGTACTAAAACTAAGTTTAGTTGTTTTAATGTTATCTGCATTTATGGCTTCCACCATTTCAGCCCAAGATGGAGATGAACTTTACTATTCAGATATAATGATTAAAAATGGTACTTTTACATGGAATGTTACAAAATCTGTAGATTACTACGAAGATATTCCGGTAGGTGCTAATTTTACTGTCAAACTTAAAGATGATCTTTATCCAGGACCATTATCTGAAGAAGAATTGCAAAAAGTATACGCTAGTGTCAAAGTTGATGGTAATAAATACACAGGAGAAGGATTTCCTCTTTTCTGGCATATTGAAAGGAAAAATGATACTCACACAATACTCATTAGAGATGAGTTTGAAGATAATCCAACCTTGTTTAATGTTACAGATGGAACAGGATCTTTGTTCTATGTGAATTTCACAGTTGAAGAAGGGGATTATACTCTTTTTGTTGAATTTGAAATAGATCCTGATGATGGAGTCACAAAAAGATACTACGAACATTTTGTTAGTGTAGAAGTAGGAAATGAAGCTGATAGTGAAATAGAATTAGAATTTCTAGGCTATATAGTTGAAGCTCCACTCCAGTTCAGTTGGATTTTCCTTGGATTACTATCCATTGGAGCATTAGTGTTAATTCGTAAAAGAAGAACAAAGGCAAAATAATCTCTCTTCTTTTTCTTAGTTTTTTTTATTTCTAATATCTTAAGCTTAAATTAGATAATTTAGAAAAAAGAAGGTTTATAACAAACTCCTACTGAAACTTACATGGTGCAATAATGGTCAAGAACGAAGAAAACAATTTGTTATCTTTAGATATAGATACTTCAGATAGAAGAATACTGACCGTATTTTCTGTTAATTGGATAGAATTAGAAATTTTAAAAATCTTGGATAAATCATTAGAACCTGTCTATAAAGGAGAAATGATAAACCTTCTCAGAGATAAGCATGATAGTATTGCTGGTAAACCTGAAAGTTCTTTTTATGCAATATTTGATAGATTGGAAAAGACTGAAATGATATTGACAAATTCTATTCCAGGACAAGGGTATAAAACATTCCTGGAAATAACTGAAAGAGGACAGATTCAGCTCAGAAGAGCACTGTTCTGGGGAATAAGTTCGATATTTGAAGGCATGGCTGGGCAGCTAATCGAACTGCTAAATGAGGTTTGTGTAAAAACAATGGGATGTCTACGTGAGATGAATTTTGGAGTAGTTAGTCCCAATAACCCTGAATTTTTAGTACCTGAGATGTGCAATCAGTGTGTTCATTCAACTGATGAAGACTCCCAAAGTCGTTTCAATATACTTCTCCCTTTTGCTAAAGATTATATTGTTCCATACTACCAAAACATCAGATCCAATCCAGAAGATATTCCACTAAAGATGGATTTATTGGATAGAATAATGTCAGTTTTGGCATTAGGATTTCTCAGTGAGAAGGATTCTGAAGAATACATCAAGGAAGTACACAGGATTCTAAAACCTGGAGGGAAAGTCGCATTCTTTGAATTAATTGAATTTGAGAGTTACCTATGGAATGCTCTTAAAGAATTAACTCACGGTTTTCAAATTTTCATTCCTAAGACTGGATCTGGAGAATTGCTTCAATTCTTACCTGAGAAATTAAAATCCAAAGTTGCAGCAGTTTTTGGAGAAGAGAACGTAAAATTGATCTTTTTACATGAAATAGTATGTGCAATAGCAGTCAAAAAATAAACTTCCTATTTTCTTATTTTTTACGAATTAAGGAAAAAGGATATAAATAGCTCACACAATTTTAGTTAAGTAACTGTGTGATTACAATGAGTGCTGTTCGTGAAGATAGATATGTTGATTTGAAAAAATTATGCGACAAAATAGCTCCAGACATGTTTGAAACCTTATCCTGGATATTAGTTATGAATTTGGACTTAATCCCACGTGAAGATATTGATATAAATCCCAATTTGCGATTTTCTTGGCTTTTACTGGATAATAAATATAGTGATGCAATTGCTTTGGGAAATGAGATTGCATCTTCTGAGAATCCTATTTCCAAACGCTACAAACAGCTGTTTGATTTAGATCCTAAACTAGAAAAGACAATAAAAGTTGCTGATAACTTCTTTGCCTTAGCTAAACGAAGAATAGAAGTTACTGAGAAATTAGGTATTCGACAGTTCTAAGTAACTGCTTTTAGTTTCAATTTTTTTTTCAGTTTTTCGTGAACATTAGCTTTATTAATATTTAGAACATCTTTATTCAGTATGTCAAAGAACCGTTCAACCTTCTCAATTTTTGCTGGTTTCACTCTTTCAGTAGTGGGTGGAATGGTTTTTGATTTTGGAGGATTAGTTGCTGGAAGTGCTGCAACTTTTCTACAGTCTCTCTCCTTATTTATCCCTTGGATATTCCTTATTTACCCATTGCTTCTCACTGTTAGAGGAGATATTAATGGAGTTCTTACAGGTAAACTTGGAACCGCACTTCATCTAGGAACTATCAAACCAACTTGGAAAAATAACACTGATAGATTCGTCCATCTAATAGTATTAATTTTAATCTTAACAATTTATGATTCAATCTTAATAAGCGGTGTAACTTCGATTCTTGGATTTGTTCTGAAACTTAATTTAGATTTTATTGATGTGCTGAAAATATTTTCAATAACATTTACGACTTTTGTATTTACAGCTATTATATCGATGACAATTTCATTTGCTCTAACCTTTTTTATATTTAAGAAAAAAGGAGATCCTGATGTTTTTGCTTACCCAGTTACATCTTCAGTAAATGACATACTAATTACTATTATCTTTGCAGCTGTTTGCTGGTTATATAGACCCTGGAATCCAGTTATCAAGCTTCACTATTTCATTGGAATTCCCATTATCACACTTTTTATTGCTCTATTCATTTTCTTAATAGTGAAATTCAGAAAAACTACATATGTTAAATCAGGGATTCTACAGACCTTACCAGTACTAACAATAACTAATCTAATAGCTGCTGGAACAGGAACTGTTCTAGCTTCCTTTTCAGTAATTCTGTCTTCTGTTCCAATTTTGATAGTATTTTATCCAGCAATTATTAGTACTGTTGGAAGTCAGAGTTCGATTTTAGCTAATACAAGTACAACCAAATTACATTTGGGTACGATGAAACCATCACTTAGTACATTAAGAAGTAGAGACTTTACAATCAATTTTGCTGGAATAATCACAGCATCACTAATCATAATTACAGCAATGAGCTTACTTGGAATTGCAATATTTCCAGAGGGAATTACATTCAGTATTTTTGGATCAATCTTAGGTCTACTAATTATTGTTAATTTCCTATCTTTTATTATAGTAAGTTTAATTGCTATTTCTGCAACTTTCATCACTTTTAGATTAGGTATGGACCCCGATAATCTTGTTAATCCCCTACTTAGTTCAAGTGCTGATTTGATAACGACCACATTATTAGTCGCAGTTTTCTTCTTACT
>MEHH01000146.1 GCA_001940755.1 Candidatus Heimdallarchaeota archaeon AB_125 | reverse complement strand
TGGGTCAAATAAAGGATCAAAAGACATGAAGTAGAAAATCAAACTGGAAATTTCTGTCATCTTGTATTTGATTAATGGCTCAATTTTGGTGTATTTTTTATCCTTTGCATATTTTTGTGCATTTAACATTAGTGTTTTTGATTTTTCAAAATCGTTGATATTGTAAAATGCGTCTGAAAGTTTTTGACATAAAAAGAGGTACTTTTCTTCATCGTTCCATCTTGAAGTCTGCAATAATAAATCTGCAAATTGGTAAAGTATTTCAGGCTCTACAAGCATTAGAGATTTAGCAAACAGGACATCAATATTCCTCAAAATCTCAGGAAAAATATGAGTAGCTGTCCCTAAATGTGTTAGAAGATTTGAGATATCGTTCTTAGTTGCAGTTATCTTTTCTTTTGAATATGGGAGTTCTAAAGAATTCATCACTGTTAGAAGGTAAACAATAACGAGAAATAGAGAATGAACATCCTTTAGAGAGTTTTTAAGGTTATCAAACCATTTGAGTGTTGAATCAAATCCTTTAATGAATTCATCTGTCTCCCAATAAGTTCTAGATTGGAGCTCGAGTATGATAGTTGCATTATCAGAGAAAAAGTCTGGATACTTCTCTATTTTCTTAATCTCTTTGAGGACTTTCTTATAATATCGTCTTTTATAGTACTCAAAAGCAAGTTGAACTCGAATACCAACTTCAATATCAATAATTTTGATTTTCTTTGCTAATGCTAGAGCACTTTCGAGAAAATGTATTTGCGATTCACCTTGGTAATTCGCAATTTGAGCATTCAAGAGTAGTGTTTTCACTTTGGTAAAGTCATCCTTCCACTTCTTTGATAAATCATATAGCACTTCACATATCTCTAGAGCTACATCTATCTGATTTTTATTTAATGCTTCTTGCCCCTTCAAAGCTAGATTTGTAACAAGTGTTTCGCTATTATTATCAAATTCGATTTTGAATCTGGAAGCAATCTGAGAAAGATATTCATCATTTACATTCTCCAACTGTTCCTTCCTCACTCTCTTATTATCTTTAGGAGACACTTTGTACAAACCTTCTAACATATGAGTGTCAAAAGGTGTGTTTATCAACGTTTTCTTTTACCAAAAGTGAAAAGAAAGTAGTTACAAGCAATAAAGTTCATTAAGGAACCAACATGAAGTGGTTTAGTGACCAATAATGAGTGATTCAAGTTGGAAAGATATATTTCCTAGCAGAATAAAGTACCCAGACAAATCTGTATTTGAATATTTCCAAGAAATTGTAGAAAAATCAGATGAAAACAAGATTCTTTTCAAAGAGAGATTGAGAGATTATAAAGCAAGAGAAATTATCGAAATGACCAATAAAATAGCATACTTTCTAGATGCAAACACAGTAGAGAAGAATGAGACAATAGCTATTTTATTACCAAACTCCATAGGGTTTGTAATTTCTATTTTTGCATCATTTCAAGTAGGTGCAAAAGTTACTCTAATTAATCCAAGATTATCTCAAAAAGAAATAGCATTCCAACTAAGAGATTCAGAGTCAAAAGTATTGATAACAAATACAGATCTATGTGAGAAAATAGCAGAAACTGTCAATCAATATCAGTTTAAAGCAAAAATATTGGTTGATGATGTAGAGTCTGAAAAAATAATCACTCAAAATCAGAATTGTGACCTTGTGCTTTTATCAAGTATACTTGGAAAAGAAGAAAAACTAACAGAGATAAGAAGTAAAACAACAGATTTAGCATTCCTTCTTTATACAGGGGGAACGACAGGGAATGCTAAGGCCGTCATGCTCACTCATTCTAATGTTCTTGCCAATGCTCTTCAGTTTAATGAATGGGCAAAAGAAATCCCTGCAGAATATACAGGTTGTGTAGTTTCAGCTCTTCCTATGTGTCATAGTTTCGGTTTGCAATGTAGTTTTCTTGCCCCTCTTTTCCGAGGTGAGATGATTGTGATTATCCCAAAATTTGAACCTAAGAGTTTGCTCAAACTTATGGAAGATTTACATGCTACTTCCTTCTATGGAGTTCCTACTATGTACATTGCACTTCTTCGCTCGAAGATTGAGAAGTATAATCTTGAGAGCTTGAAAGTTTGTGTCTCAGGTGGTTCAGCATTACCAAAGGAAATACACGAGGAGTTTCAGAAGAAGACTTCCATTGCAATCACAGAAGGTTATGGTTTAACTGAATGTAGTCCTGTTACTCATATTAACCCATTTGGTAAAGCTATTGTGAATTCTATTGGTAAGCCTTTAACTGATACTCATGCTCGATTAGTTGATCCTGAGACCCTTGCTGAAGTTGGAGAGGGAGAAATTGGTGAGATACTCATTTCTGGTCCTCAGGTTATGAAAGGTTATTTAGGAAAAGGATTAGAATCACTTAATGTTTTCACCTCTGAAGGATGGTTGAAAACAGGAGATCTTGCTCGTAAAGATTCTGAAAACTATTATTTTATAGTTGACAGGTCTAAGGATATTATTAATTCCGGTGGGTTGAAAGTATACCCTAGAGAAGTTGAAGAAGAGCTCTATAAACACCCAGGAGTGTCGTTTGCTGCAGTCATACCTGTTCCAGATGATTATTTTGGTGAAGTTGGTAAGGCGTTCATTGTTGCGAAGGAAGGTCACAAAATTACTGAAGAGGAAATGAAAGAGTTCTGTTTGAACCAGTCAATGACAAAATACAAAATTCCTAAATCCTTTGAATTCGTGGATTCTTTACCTTTAAGTGCAGCTGGTAAGGTTCTAAAACGAGAACTAATCATCAGAGAAAACGAATAACATCTCTTGAATTATTTTTCAAAAACTACTGAAAAGTTTTTTAAATTGGGATACCTATACATCCAAGGTGGTTCTTTGGGGTCAGAAATAGGGGAGGACAAAAAAAAGTATGATATTGAGCTACTTGAAAGTTTAATCGATAACGGTCTATATGAAGAATCGTTATCATTCATTAACAGATCAATAACAAAGTATGCAGATATTAGCTTAAAATATCTCAAAGGAAAAGTCTATTATCTAATGGGAAAATTTGATGATGCAATCACAGAATTAAGCAGTGTTATTGCAGAAGATTCTGATTCATGGGAGACATATGAGCTTTTAGGAGAGATATTTAGAATTCGGAATCAAACAGAAATTGCAGAAAATTACTACTTCAAATCCACTTCTCTGAATCCTAGAGCCACTCAATCTTGGCTTGGAAGAGGAAAACTTGCTATGGCTAGAGGAGAGTTTCAAGTTGCAGTTCTAAGTTTTGAAACATATTTAAGAACTAAAAACGAAGACATTGAAGTTTGGAAATTATTGGGGAGAAGCTATAAAGAACTGGAAAATTTCGTTTCTGCTGTTGATGCATATAATGATGCAATTGAGCTTGAGCCTACAAATCAAGAGCTCTATGAAGAACTTGGTGATCTCTACTTGTTTATGGGGCATGAAGATGTAGCTAAAGACAAATATCTTCAAGCAATGCAAGTTGAAGAAAAAACACGTCCTGTAAATGCTGCGATTTACAATAAACTATCAAGATTGTATCTCTCTGAAGGCAATATACAGAAAGCTTTCAACTTGTGCAACGAACTACTAACATTAGTAAAAGACAATGATGAAGCTCTGTTCATTTCAGGTAAAGCACTAATCAAAATGGGTCAGAGATATGAGGGAACTGTAAGAGTGAAGAAGGCTTTTGAGATTTCAAATAAACAAGAGTATAAAGACTACTTGAATGAACTTGATGAGGAACTCTATGGTCCAAAATATGTTTAAGAAACTTTTAGAAGGAAATTTATACTTCTATTTTATCTAATTCATTATGAAGGAATTTGAGAATTTTTTCAGAGCTGCAGAACCAAGAATAGCAAGATTGGGATATATGATTTGGGATATTCACATCTGTCCAGAAATTGTTATTATTGACAGTATAGATGATTCCTTCCGATGTTCTTATGATCTTCATACTACAATTTTTGGTACTCCTAATGAAAAAATTCTTGATAATTTCAACCCTGCAGTCCGAATAAGTCTTTCTTTTGATTTGGGATGGAAAGATTTGATTCAGAGTAATTTCAGCGATTTCTTTCCTATGGATAAATCTGTTAGAAATAAAGACATGAATACTTTTCTTTGTATGGATCTTAAAAAAGATAATTTTCGACCTCAATCTGAATATATATCGAGAGAACTTACTAAAGATGAAATTAAATTACTTGGATTAAAACGTAGAATCCTCTTTTCTCAAGGACTAGGAGGAGTCGGCATAATTGAGAACGATGAACTAATTGGATGTGCATTCTCTCCTCATCATGTACAGACTGAGAGATTCTCTTTTGCTTTAATTAGAGGAGTTTGGGTCGGTAAGAAACATAGAAATAAAGGATTAGGTTATGATCTAAGTATTAAGATGTGTGATTTTCTCATTGAAAAAGGGATAGAGCTTATTACTCTTTGGGTGGAAGAAACCAATCTCCCAGCTGTAAGGATATACGAGAAACTTGGTTTTAGAATTGCTGAAAAAGTATTTGGTGTAGATTGTATTAAGAAAGAAAAATAAACTAATACCCTATGAATCTTCTGAATTTTTTCTCGATTTCTTTTGGATCAAGTTTCATATTGGCATCTGAAAGGATGATAATAGGTGTGGAGTTTTCCAATCGTATTTGTTCTATAGTATCTTCAATTTCGATAATTACTGAAGCAGAAATCATAATCAGGGAATAATCTTGTTGTAATATCCTTTCCAAAGTTTCAAGTGTTTCATCCGGTGTTGATACTTCTTCGCCTGGAACACCAATCAAATTGAAACCTTTCACTGTTTCACGAGCACCTATAACATAAGCTTTCCTTGATGTAACAGAACTAGACATTGAATTAACATTGGAAGAGTTTGTTTAAAGCTTTACGCTTGAATATTGTTGGTCAGTAAACTATTTATTATCTAGCATATAATATTGCACTAATGACTAATTCAGTTGAAGAAAGAGCCAGAATTGTTTCCATTAGAGGGTCTACAGTTGAGGTTAAAGGCTTATCTTCATACAGAATGGGTGAGATAACATATGTTGGGGAAGAGAGGCTTATCGGTGAAATCATTGAAATTGAGTTTGATTTTGCTACTGTTCAAGTTTATGAACCACTTGAAGGATTAAAGATTACTGACCCAGTTTATCCCTCTGGAAAGTCTCTTTCTGCTGAATTAGGGCCAGGATTATTGACTAACATATTTGATGGTATCCAAAGGCCATTAGAGCAAATCAAAAAGAAATCATCTTCTTCATTTATTGGTAGAGGTATTCAAGTAAATGCACTTGATAGAGAAAAGAAATGGTTATTTGAACCAAATAAGGAATTAACTAAAGGTCACATTTTGAAAGGAGGAGATGTTTTAGGTTTTGTTCAAGAGACAGATACTATTGCTAGTAAAATTATTACCCCTCCAGATACTCATGGGGAACTGATCTCACTTCAAGATAAGGGAGAATTTAGAATTACTGACCCAATTGTAGAGTTTAAAGAATTTGGCAAAAAGAAGTCCGAATTATCTATGATGCATGAGTGGCCTGTTAGAGTAGCACGACCTTTCCAAAAGAAATTACCAGTGCGTGAACCACTTGTAACCGGCCAGAGAATAATTGATATGTTCTTTCCAATTGCTAAAGGGGGAACAGCAGCAATTCCTGGTGGTTTTGGAACTGGCAAAACTGTTATTCAGCATCAATTATCTAAGTGGAGTGATGCTAATGTTGTTATCTACATTGGTTGTGGGGAAAGAGGAAATGAGATGACAGATGTTTTAAGAGAGTTTCCAAAACTTATAGATCCACATACTCAGAATCCTTTGATGGATAGAACTATACTTGTTGCTAATGTCTCTAACATGCCAGTAGCTGCGCGAGAAGCATCAATCTATATGGGAATTACAATGGCAGAATATTTCAGAGATCAAGGACTGAATGTGCTTCTAACAGCTGATAGCACAAGTAGGTGGGCTGAAGCTCTCAGAGAAATCGCAGGACAATTAGAGGAGATGCCAGTTGAAGAAGGATATCCTGCTTATCTTGGATCAAGGCTAGCAAACTTCTATGAAAGAGCTGGACAAGTTGTAACCATAGGATCACCATATAGAGAAGGATCTATCAACATTACTGCAGCTGTTTCTCCACCTGGAGGAGATTTCAGTGAACCTGTTACAGCTAACACGAAGAGGTTTGTGAAAACTTTCTGGGGATTGGATCCTAAATTAGCTAATAGGAAACATTTTCCATCAATAAACTGGTTGAATAGCTATTCAGGATATGTTGATGTAATTGAAGAATGGGCACTAGAATCTGGCCTAGAGGATTGGGGACGTTATAGACAGGAAATGTTTAATGTTCTTCAGAAGGATGAAGAACTTCAACACATAGTTGAATTGATAGGTTCAAAAGCTTTACCTGCAGATGAGCAACTCATTATCTTAGTTGCTGATATCATCAAAGATGGTTTTCTCCAACAAAGTGCGTTTGATCCAGTCGATTCTTTCTGTCCAATTGAAAAACAAATGAAGATGATGAAACTCATGCTTCTATTTCACAGTAGAGCTGAGATTCTTATAAAAAATAGATGTCCTATTTCTCTAATTTTAGGGTTTTAGGTACCGAAGGAGTTGTTGTTCCACGGTTTACTGGTATCATCGACGGTGGTGTTAAGAGAGAAATATTCAGAAAACTTTACGTCCTTACTTCCAATAAATATCTTGCTCAAATAAACACTGACTGGATAGCTGACGGTACTATTGCCCCTGATATAGTCATGACAGACGAGAAGAGGCAGATGCAGCATAATATAGACCTGCCATACTGTGCAGGCAAGCTTGAGCCGCTTGCATCTCTTTACAAGCCTCACGTAAGGAGGGTTGCCAGGCATATTGGCCTTCCAGAGGAGTTTGCAATGAGGATACCCTGCCCAGGACCTGCGCAGCTGTTAAGGGTTGGCGGCGAGTTTAACGAAAACAAATTACGAATCGCCCAGATGGCAACAGATGTTGTGGAACAGATGGTTGAG
>MEHH01000145.1 GCA_001940755.1 Candidatus Heimdallarchaeota archaeon AB_125 | reverse complement strand
TTCTTATCATTAGAATTCAAAAAGATATGATGGTAGATGAGGAAGACTTAGCAACAGTAAAATCCTTCTTTAATAAATGGGATGAAGAAATTTTACCTGAACACATAATTCATCTTACACATAAGTATGATAGACTTTACATTGAATTAATTGACGAGAGAAAAGACTTCTTTGGTATCTAATTTAAGCCTTTTATATACTTAAAAAACAACTTTTTAAAGGCATTTCCAACGGAAGCTCTGTGTATTCAGAAGAATTTCAAGAACGAATTTCTGATTTGAAAGCAGACAAAACAAGTGGATCTGAGGAGATTGTTCGTAAGGCTATTCAACTCATAAAAAATGAGATTCAAAAAGATCCAATTAGGTATGGGAAGATAATGGATCTTTCAGAAATGCTTCGAGAAGTTATTGTAATAAAGAAAGAGATGTTAGCACTTCGAAATGTTTTGATATATTTTATTGACTTCTTCCAACATGGTATTGCAGTTGAAGATTTGGCTGATAGAGTAATTCAAAAAATGGATGACCAAAGGAATCACTTGATCGAAAATTTGATTCCAATAATTTCTAAATGTAAAAATATCGTAACTATGTCAAGATCAAGTACCATCTTCAGTGCTCTTAGAAAACTTAGTGAAGATCAAGATAGAGAAAACCTACCTGAATTAACAATTTTTGAATCAAGACCAGCCTTAGAAGGAAAAAAATTAGCTTTAGAAGTTGTTAATCTTGGTTACAAAGTAAACTATCTTGTTGATGCAGCGGCTGGAAGAGCTATACAAGCTCTTAATCCTGATTTAGTACTAATTGGTGCAGATACCATATTTCCTAATGGTAATGTAGTAAACAAAATTGGTTGTCACGCTTTGGCTATTTTTGCTTTTCAGTGTAAGATTCCTTTCTATATAGCGAGTACAACACTAAAACTACTTCTGAAAGCAATTCCATTTACTATCAAGAGCTACCCATCTAATGATGTTTGGGCAAAAGATAGACCAAAAGAAGTTAAAGTTTACAATCCTTACTTCGAGATAATTCCTGCTAATTTAATTGCAGGTTTCATCACAGAACACGGTTTTAGTACAAATATTCCAGATATAAAATTAGTTTTAGAAAAAGAGTATATTAGAGAGATGTATGAGTAAGAAGGATTAGTTTCCTTCCCATTCAGTTTTTAGCATCTGATCCTTATCTTCAGGTACAATCGGATTAACATAGTAAGCTATTTTCCCTGCCCATCTTACTTCTCCAGTTCTATAGATTGGATTTGAACGAATATTTCTCAAAGTTGATACGGGGATATTATATTTGATACTTAGGGTTTTAAGTGAAGCAAAAGGATTATCAAACTCACCAAAGAGACGTCTTATTATGCCCATTTTACTCTCATCTATAATTAAACCTCCTTCCTCACCAACTGTATAACCAAAAGGAGGACGAGACATAACTTTCTTGCTTTCTATCCTTCGCAACATTCCTTTGTAACGTTTTTCCCTATATTTCTCTAATTCCATTTCTCCAAATAAATCCTTTATCCTTGCAAAAGCTTTGTTATCCTCATCATCTAAACATATGATAGCAATGTCTTTTTTCTTGAGCATTACTCTAATATACCCAAGGATATCAACATCTCTTGATAATCTATCTCGCGATTGACTCCATAGCTCATCAAACTCATCATTCTCAACCATTTGTAAAATTTCTTTGAATCCATCTCTATATTCTGGATCACTATCTCCTGGAACATCTTCATCTCGAATGATTCTAACGATCTCTCTGTCTCCAGCTTGATAGACTTTTGCAGTGACATCATCTATTTGTGTTTCCAGACCTGATTCTTGATCAGCTGTTGAAGTTCTTACATAAATAATACAACGAATCATTTTAACCTTGTTAAGAAGGTTGTGACCTTATCTAAAAGGTTGTAATCCCGTGAACTTATCTTTCATCAAAAACGACTTGCTCAACCAATCTTTTATCTTGTTTCTTTGTAAGATATCGATAGATAAAATGTTCAATATGTTCTATTGATTCATCATAATCCAATGGTAAATCAATTCCAGATTCTTTTAGGTTAAGCAACTTCTGCCGTAGTAAACCCATAGTCAAAGCAATAACTCTGTTCCCTTCATACAATTCATTTGCTTTGAGTCTGATCAAAGCATAAGTTTGGAATAAGTTAGAATATTTTTTACTAAGTTCAGTAAAAATCTCTTCATCGCTTTTTCTTTTTGTGTTAAGATTCTCTATTTTCCAATCACTAAGTTCTTCTGGAATTAAATCAAGGTAGTAGAGATAATATGCTAGATCACTTGCTAGAATATCTTCATCACTACATGGGATTCTATCTTTGAACTTGATAGTAAATTGTGTAGTACCTATTTTCACTCCACATTCCTCCCTTCATAGTCTTTTACTACTTCTTCAATTTTTATTAGTTTAGCATAATCTTGGTTATATTCCTCAATTGCTCCTTCTAAAATCTCAACATGTTCAGTGATTTTTACTAAATCTTCCTTTCTCACATCTAATCTGAAGGCAAATTCTGCATATTTCATAATATTTAGGAAAAATGTTCTGAATTGTAAATCTGGATTTATTTCTCTATTCTTCATCCAAGCACTATAAACAATATCCATAATCACTCTATATTTTGCTAAAAGCTCTTTTTCAGGGATATTATTTTTCTGAGAATAATTCTTAATTCGCCTACTTTGAGTAATATTGAAAGTAAGCTGTTTAATATGTTTCATTGCCTTCAGCAGAATCATTCTTACAAAATAGATAAAGATTTAGTTAGTCTGAAGAGTTTTAGGAATAAGTCTGCATGGCTAAATAATTGAATATTATTGTTAAAGGTAGTTCATAGCACCTTGCATCCAAATTGGAGGTTTCATAGAAAACAATTTCACGGTCAACAATGGATGAAAAAACAATTCTTTCAGCTACTTCTTTCCCTAAGTAAACACCTCTGTCTTTAAGATCAGATTTATTGATGAAGACTAATACAGGAATTTTTCTGTTTTTTCTAATTTCCTCCATCTGAACCATTTCTAGATAGTGAACGATTTTCTCCATAGAAGAGATATTAGTACCATCGGACATAATAATAACTAAATCAGAGCCTTTTATAGCAATTTCTTGCATGAAATTAAACCTCTCTTGTCCAGCTGGATCAGATAAAACAACTTGAAATGCTGAATCAATTGATTCATAATCGATAGTTTCTCTATCCTCAAATTTCTTGATTAATACTTTGTTGAATCTTGTTAGTACAATTACTGAGTTGACCACATTGAGAGAAATTGTTGTAGTGCTTGAAGTAAAATTACTATATCTTAGAGGAGTAAAATCTAAATTACTCTGAACTTCTTTGAAGACTCGACGTGCAACATCATTTCTTTCTATATTGCCAAAAAGAGCTTCCAAAAAGGTTGTTTTTCCTGAACCAGTAGTTCCTAAAATCGTTACTTTTTTCATAACTAATGGTTGGAGCAAGTTCATCTTTTATCCCCTAGTACAGCAGATTATTCTCTCATATCATTATACAAATAGAATATTTAAAAAAACTGATAGTACTAGTTAGCTCTTAATCTTAATTAACAAAGTAGATTGATTGTCTAGCATCTCTTAAGTGAGGTCGCTGATTTATCACGCCTTTTTCTTTGAGAATAGATAATGCATTTCGTACAGTTCTATTTGGTAAACCAGTACTTTCAATTAATTCTTTCTGAGTCATTTCTCCTTCTGTTAAAAGCAGTTTGAAGATGTACTTAGCGGAAGGAGGAACTCGTTCTAAAGATCGAAGATCTAATTCTACTAAACGATTTCTTAATTTGGCCAATATATTCTTCTTTGCTTGAAGTCTGATAATTCGTGCTTTTGATGAGGATTTTCTAACTAATATCTCTTCATCAATACCTATTCTCATTTGTCCATCTATTATAACCTCAAGAGGTGATCTAGAACGTAAGTTAACTAACTTGATTTCTGAATCGATAGGTACAACTAAAGGTATATGTTCTTTATTTAGAGGGTTAACAGGAACAATAATAAGAACATCAGGATTTCCGAAAGCAATTGGTCCGCCACTTGAGAGAGCATAACCTGTACTCCCTAAAGATGTTGAAACTATTAATCCATCAGCTCTTCCCCGATAAAGCTGATTCTTGTCAATGATTAATGTGTAGTTCATTAATAGTGCGGAATCTTTTGGAAATATAGCAATCTCATTCAAAGCTGGGATTGGGATATTTGTTACTGAATCCTGAAAAACTACTCTATGATAATCATCTACATCATATTTTCGTTTCAATATACTGGCCAGTGTATACTTAAGGTTTATTGGATTGATTTCGGTGAAGAAACTAACGCTTTCAGAAGATGCAGCAACTACTGGAATAGAAGATTTTGAAAGAAAGATAACTCTAAGAAATGTACCTGTATCACCCACAGAAATTATGCAGTTAGCTTTTTGAATTGAAAAATCTTTCATCAAATTTTCCCAGTTATCTTCATTTAGTACTTCATCTTCAATTTTGATGATTTCCACTTCTGGGTCTAGTTCTAACAGTGTTTCCCTTATAATATTAGCAAATTCCTTTGAGTTTGAATCATTTGCAATATATAGAGCTATTATCATAGTTCCATCAACATTCTTTAGCTTGTTAATAATAACTAATATTTTTATAGTTTTACCACAGTAAATTAATAATTTAAAGAGCTTTTCATACATATTGATTATACATATTTGTTTTAGAGACATCCAAGCTTACTTCTTTTACGCTTTTCTCAAAAAAAGAATAGGTAAATATTGCTTGTAATATACATTAAAATGTCTTTAGAGTTAGTTTTTCTTTAGTTTCAAGGCTAGTTAATTTAATTTCTACTCAATTTTTACCTTAAACGAACAGTCTTTAAATACGATTCTTAAAAGAGTAGTCCGGCTGATATGGTAGTTATAGAAGATACTCCTGAAATACGAAAAGAGGAGTTTGGATTACTTGAGGAAGAAGTTGAACGTTTATTTTCAAAATTACATTCTCTTGGTTGGTCTAGAAGTGCTTGTGAATCTATAGCTCCATTTACATATAAAATCAACCAATTGAAAAAGGAGAAAGGATTCAAAATCTTAGCGCATTCTTATCAAACTGCAGATATTGTTTTTGGGATTGCAGATATCGTAGGGGACTCACTAGCACTTGCCAAGAAGGCTACAGAAATCCCAGAGAAGCGAATTTTGTTCTGTGGAGTTGACTTTATGGCTGAGTCTGTTAAGATACTTAATCCAGACAAATTAGTTCTTGTTCCTGCAAGAGGAAGAGATTGCACCTTAGCAGATTCGATTACTGGTGAAGATGTCAAGAAATTGAAAGAAGAAAATCCTGGTGCTCCTGTAGTTTGTTATGTTAATACTAATGCAGATGTTAAAGCTGAATCAGATATCTGCTGTACATCCGCAAATGCTCGAAGGATCATTGAAAGCTTAGAAGAAGACACAATTATTTTTATCCCTGATGAAAATATGGGAAACAATCTAGCAGATTTAACTGGGAAGAACATTATCACATGGCCTGGTTTCTGTCGAACTCACCATGCACTCACAATGAAAAGATTAGAAGGACTGATTCCTGATCAGGAAACTAAAACATTTGCTCATCTTGAATGTCGTCCTGAGATAATTGAAACTGTTGATTTTGCAGGTGGAACAGGGGATATGCACAGATATGCTGCTAAAGCTTCGAAAGGTGATAAAGTACTTTTTTTAACAGAGCAGGGATTCATCGATCGAATGAAGATAGAATTTCCAGATGTTCATTTTGAAGATAGTAAAATGATTTGTATAAGTATGAAGAGAAATGATCTTTTTGCCACATGGAAAGCTTTGGAAAAACCTACAGATGATAACATTATAGAATTAGATGAAGAAGTACGTAAGAAGGCTTTTAGAGCAGTAAACAATATGTTAAAATATTGAGTAAAGAGTTAGAAACATATGATCCCCCCTGTTTTAGTTGATGAAGATATTAAAAGATGGATTGAAGAAGATATACCTTATTGGGATGTTACAACATCTCTATTACCAAGTAAAAAAACTGAAGGAAAAATTTATACCAAACAAGAGGGAGTTGTAGCTGGCCTTATTTTTGTTAAACGTATTTTTGAGTTTCTTGGAGCAGAATGTGAAATTCTTACTAAAGAAGGAGAAAAAGTGTCCAAAGCAACGACTGTTGCAATAGTTAAGGGAGATATTCATAGTCTTTTACAAGCAGAAAGAGTTTCTCTTAATATTCTTGGACGATTATCAGGGATAGCTACAAAGACAGCGATTATGGTAGAAATAGCGAATAGAGAAAATCCAGAGCTAAAAATCTGCGCAACTAGAAAGATCGTACCAGGTTTGAGCAAATACGATAAATACGCTGTAGTAACTGGTGGTGGAGACACACATAGATTTAATCTATCAGATATGATTCTGTTAAAAGAAAATCATCTTAGGGGATTCGATTCTTTAACCTTAGCGATTAGAACAGCTAAATCAAAAACCAGTTTTAGCAAAAAAGTTGAGGTTGAAATTCAAACTAAGGAACAAGCTATCGAAGCTACCAAAGCTGGAGCTGACATAATTATGTTAGATAATTTTTCTCCACAAGAAGCAAAAGAAACTATAGAACTCATCAAAAAGATTAACGATGACGCCTATAAAAAGAAGGAGAAACTTGTCAAAGCTCTCACCCGACTGGTTTGAAGGGTGTTGGCATGGATCATTTCTCAACGATATCTGAATCAAAAATTGTGTAATAGGCGTATGAAAGCAGCATCAATATGTAAAAGTCATAAAGCATTTCTCTATCAATTCATAATTTCTAGATAGAGGAACTGAGATTGGCGAGGCTAGCCGCTCAATCAACTTTAGTTAGGAAAGCACGAGGTAAATTCTGTAAAGAAATCAATAGAGTGTGCTTTGTGACTCAGGTAGAACCGGAAGTGAGGAATTGGTTATTCAAGCTCCAAGATGAAAAGCGCTTGGTCATAACTCTTAAAGCATTCAAGGCGATAGATCAACAAATGCAGATAGGTGCTA
>MEHH01000144.1 GCA_001940755.1 Candidatus Heimdallarchaeota archaeon AB_125 | reverse complement strand
ATTTGAATATGCAATCTCTATATGAAACTACAGCAATCACTCCTGATGGAGATAACCACTATCAATATAGTAACCCTGCTTATGATGCTTTATTGGATGCATACATGGCTGAACTTGACACACCAACAAGATTAGATTTAGCTTATCAGTTACAAGCTATATTGTTTGAAGATCTACCTTGTATTCCTATTGTATACCCAAGATCTCTTTTTGGTTTCAAAGAGGGAATTTCCGGCATTGATACTCTATTAATTGCCAGTGGTGGTCATCGAGGAGAGAACTGGGATGACCCAGCAGATCATATCATAAAATATGCTGTTCCAGCAGATTTGAAAGAATACAATACCTACGTTGTTGAATCATTCTATGATGCTCAATGGATGCAAATGATATATGGTGCTTTAGTACAAAGAGCTGTAGACTCTCATGTTTGGGAAGCTCAAGTTGCAGAGGACTTTTCTGTATCTCCAGTTATCAATGACAAAATTAACGTTACTGTTAATTTAGATCCTGATATTAAATTCAGTGATGGAAGTTCAGTTTTAGCTGAGGATGTGGCATATTCTTATGAATTGCATATGACTCCTGCAGTTGGATCATCAAATTACGGAACACTAACTCATTGGTTCCCAACTAATGCTTCAATTGAAGTAACAATTCCAGGAGCAGGTGGACAAATAATGTTTTACTTTGACGGCATATTTAACCTCTGGGAAAGCATTCTAGGGTTAGTACAAATTGTTGACCAGAGTACTGTTGCACCTCTAATCTCCACAAATGGATATTCCATATTCAATGAAGTGCCATTAACTGGAGACGTTGGAGATGGACTTGTCAAATCATGTGGTCCATTTATGCTGGAATCATATGATTCAGTCAATAGTATCGTGAAATTAGTTCCAAATCCATATTGGGATGATTCTATTACATCTGGTGGTGTTTTACCACTCTTAGATGAGTTCTATTTGACATATATTTCTGGAAAAGATACAGCTGTTGCAGAGTTAATAACTGGTACAATAGACATTGTGGATGCACAATACTATCCAGGTGTTGCAGATTTCACTCCAGCTGGTGTTGAAGGAATTCTAGTGAAAGATCCCTCTCACCAAGAAATGTCTATTAATATGCTACATCCAGTACTTGGATCTGGTGAATTAACTCCTCTTGGTACTCCCTTAGCTGCTAAATATCTACGAAAAGCAATAAGTCATGCTTGTCCTCGTACAATCAT
The DNA here is from genome assembly GCA_001940755.1 of Candidatus Heimdallarchaeota archaeon AB_125. Classification (GTDB taxonomy): domain Archaea; phylum Asgardarchaeota; class Heimdallarchaeia; order Heimdallarchaeales; family Heimdallarchaeaceae; genus UBA460. Next base: position 5,881 of record MEHH01000144.1, on the reverse strand, counting down.
TGTAGATCAAATTCTCGAAGGCCTTGGTGCTCCAGCTACTACAGCAATTCCTGATTCAGTTCTTGGATACGATGCTTCTCTAGAACCTTATATCTACGATTTAGACATGGCTATAGATTATGTTGAGGATGCTGGATACATAGTTAGAACAACAATATATCCTACCACAACTGGTATTGCAGGATTAGTATTTCTGTCATTCCTAGGATTAGCTGTACTAGAAGCTTTGAGAAGATATAGAAAGAAATAAACCATTTAATTTCCTCCCTTTTTTTCTTTTTTTTATTAGATTTTACAGTTTCCTTCTGTTATTTTATGTATGTTCAAATAAGTATTTTGTAAGCACTTCTGTGATATTAGCTTCTGCCAGAGAGGAAGGTTTTAAAATCTTCCCAAAAACTCCTATCGTGATTAGTTAGAGTATCGGTGGCTAATGAATGGCAAAGTTTAAACTAGTTAAAGTTCAAATACCTGTCAAAAATACCAATGCACTATTGGCAAAGATATCCTCTCTTGACATTTATGAACAGATAATTGTTGATCCTCAGAGTCCTAGGGAGCAAGCAAGAATTCAGTCAACTAAAGATATTTTGGAGGATAGATGGAAAAGAATAGTGAACTTGGGTACTGTTCTTGGCATTAAGTTGGAAGAACTACCACCACTAAAAGAGGATGATTTTGAACAAGTGCAAAATCATGATGAAATTACTAAAAATCTAGATGTCTTTCTACAAGAATACGAGGAACAAATAATCAGTAAAAAAAGTGAATTACAAAAATTGGAGAAAGAAAATAGAATTCTTACAGCCTTGAAGCAATTTCAAAGTGAAATCGATGAAGAATTTTCTATTGATTTATTATCTTCAGGTTCAAAAACATTCACTGCATTAGGAGAAATTCACGGTTCATATGAAGGAATTATTAAATTCTATCTTAACGAGATTACTGCTGGAAAATTGTTTTTATGGAGTACCTCAACTGAAGACGAAGAGAAAAAAGTGATGTTATGTATTTCTCTAGTTGATTATGAAGAAAGAATCCTTGAAATTCTCAAAGAGAACTACTTTGATGAAACAGAATTTGATCTCAAGATTCTCAAATCTTTAGAAGAAATAAGAAAAACAACTAAAATTGGAGACCTTTATTCTGAAATAACTAAAGATAGCGAAAAATTAGTTAGCAATATTGCTATATTATCAGAAGAATTATCAAAGAAAGTTAGATATCATTTAACCTTAATAAAAGCCACTCATGAATCTCTATCCTTAGAAGAAAAAGGACGAACAACCTCTAAGAACTTTACTTTGTGGGGTTGGGTAACATCAAAAGAATACTCTAATTTTGTAAATGAGATAGACCCGCTGAATTTAGAAAGTAAAGTTACTGTTTTAGAAGATGTTCCTCTATCTCGCAAAAAAGAGAGAGATAGAGAGCAAGAACTACTGCTACAGAAGTATCCAAAAAGCGATGATAAAGAACTGGAAAAACACATTCCTCATCCTCCACACTCAGGAGGAGGTGAAGGTTTTCTTTTTGCAAAGAAATCACTCTTTGTTAGATTAGAAAGTCCAGAGAAGTTTTCACGTCAATTCATTTCACATTTATACTCACTCAATGCAGTACATCCAGTTAAAATCGGATCATTGAATGAGAAGGTTCTAGAAGATATCTCCAAACAGAGACAGGAATTAAATCAATATCAATCTAGAATTAATAAATTATCTAATATTCTTAAAATTAAGGATATTAAGGATCATAAATCTGAACAGTTTCAGATAGTAGATGACTATAAACACTCAAAAGCATTCATAGAAAATTTCCTTCGTGAAAGTGAACAAAAAATTTCTGATGCTTCCGCAAACACAGAAGATGTCAAAAAGAAACGGGATCAGATAAAATTATCTCTTCCTTTTGAAGAAGGTTTACAGGATAAAGGTATAGATGCTGTTTTATTACAGAGTGGATTTCAAACTGTTACTCATTTAGGGGTAATTCCTGAATCAAACCTAAAATCTGTTAGATTCTTTTTGAATGAAGTAACTGATAATAACCTTATTTTTTGGGACTCTGAACCTACAGATTCAAGCTCAAACGATAGAAATATCTTAGTTCTTTCTTTAAAGGAATATGAATCTGCCATCTCTCGAGTGTTAGGTGAGTATTCATTTCAACCAATAGAATCAGATATGTCTTTAGTAGAAAGAAAGGTTTCACTGAAAGATACATTAAAAGAACTCGAGAAAGAGCTTAATATAAAGGAAGAGGAACTTGAAAACATCAGGAATTCTGTCATCGATAAAATAATTGCTTGTGAAGAACTTATTACCATTGAGAATAATAGACTGAACTCACTTGAGTTATGTCAAGTTTCAGAAGGAAAGATTGTCCTTTGGGGATGGGTATCTAAAGAAGCTTTAAAGCAATTAATGAAAAATAAAGATTCATTGCCTTTTGATTTGGAAATAACAGAAAATCCTGAAGTACCTTTAGTTAATCCCTCAATTACAAAAAGAGGAAAAGTGTTTGGTGCTGTAAGAGGAATAATAGGTGGTATAGGCCAACCAAACCCAAAACAGGTCGATCCTTATTCAATTATCAGATTTACATTCCCACTTCTCTTTGGTATTATGTTTGCAGACGTTGGTCACGGGATAATGCTTGCTTTAGTAGCAGGATTTCTCCTTTACAAGAAGAAGAAAAACAAAATTGAACCTGATGAATCTATGACAGGTTATCTTTATTCAGGAGCGGAACTTCTTCTCGTTTGTGGATTATCTTCAACGATATTTGGATTTTTCTTTGGTTCAATACTTGGAGATGAGCATTTGATTCCAGAGCTAATGCATAAAATTGGTGTTGACTGGATCCCACTAATCAACCCATTACATGAAACAAAATTATTTCTAATCGTTGCATTATCTATAGGATTTCTAATGATCCAGTTAGGAATTTTGTTAAAAGTGTATCAAAACATTAGATATGGTCACGGATTTGCTTCATGGGGAGCCCCTCTTTCATTATCTATTATCTATGTTGGAATATTTACACTGCTTTTCAACATAATTGTAGGAGATGGAATTGAATGGCATGCATTTCATTTTACACTCCAGCAATTACCGTCTTGGTTAGTATATTTGGTTGGGTTGATTCCTGTACTGTTTGTCTTGGAATACCTTCATGCGAAGTCAGAGGGAATCATGGATGCAATAGATCATATTTTGGCATTAATCTCTAACACACTTTCCTTCAGCCGATTAATGGCACTATTACTAGTTCACGCTATTCTAAGTGGTTTGCCATTTACTTTGACAGGAACAGATCTACTTGCAGGAGTATCAACTTTCTCAGGTTCATTTCTTGACGTAGCTAATATTGATTTGAGTTCCTTTGGAGGACTTATACACGGACATTATGCTTCAGCTCTTAGTATTTCATGGGTTTGGTGGGTTGTAGGTATAGTACTAGGAATTTGTATTATATTGCCTTTAGAAGGGTTACTTTCTTTCCTCAATACACTAAGGCTTCATTGGGTAGAATGGTTTACTAAATTCTATACAGGAGATGGTAAGGAATTTCTACCATTAAAAGAGAAACTGGTAGTCATTAATTTTGTACCGAAAAAAGGTAGTTAAAATGTCGTTTGGAGATATTAGTTATATTCTAGGAAGAGCTCATGGAGTTATTAGCAACTTCCTAACAAAATCACAGATTAATTTGTTATTATCTTCAAGAAATTTAACAGAATTAAGAGCAGCTTTTACTCAAACTTCATATGACGACATCATTGGTGATTTAAACTTTGAAACCCAGATTTCAGATGTAGCAAGAAATCTCAAAAATTCTTATTCTGAATTATTGTTGAAATTTTACAAGCAAGCAGGTTCTTCAGTAAAGCAGAAACTTAGGATTTATAGTGAGAGATATAATGCAGAAAATCTTCGCATGGTACTCCAAGGCATATATAGAGGGAGTAAACAGGAAGAAATTCTCTCCCGTCTTGTTCCTGTAGCAGATTACTCTATTGATTATTATTCTAAGTTGCTAAATATGTCAATTGATGAGATAATCTCAATCCAAAAGAACCAAATTTTGCAAAGATATCTAAGGAAAGCAAATGAAGAGTTTAAAACCAGCGGTAGATTTACTCCTTTGGAATCAGCTATAGATCAGTATGTTTACAGTATTCTTCCTAAAGTATCAAAACACTATAATAAATACGTCAATATGAAAAATATTCTAGCACTCTGTCGATGCATAGCTTTAGGTATTCCAGCTTATAGATATATTTTACCAAACAAATTCATTGCTAAAGGATTAAACTCTTCAAGTATTCAAGAAGTCTTAGAAATATATAATTATGCACCTTATCGAACTGTTTTTGCTGAATATATCGGAGCCAAAGAGGTTCCTCTTCATGAGCTTGAATTTGCTGTTGAAAGATATCTACTAAATTATTGGAAGAAAACCTTCAGATATGGAACTGTTCTCCAAATGGATGCCTTAATTGGATTCTTTGAAATAAAATTGGCTGAAATCATGGATGTAATCAGAATCATTGTTGGTATAAGTGCAGGTTTCAGTGAAGAAGAGATTAGAGAAAATCTACTTTATTATGGTAGTTTATAGTTCTAATACTCTGAATCTGTTTTTATTGTAAAACAATGATTTATTCTAGATTGAACTAGAGCTTGTAATGGCGAGAAATTCTTGTGTTTTACTTATAAAAGCTACGATAGTGTTCATGTCATTGCGGCTAATACTATCAAAACATTTAATATATACTTCAAGGTTAAAAATACATAAGACCATAACGAAATTTGGATTCAATAAAAACAAGTAAAAGTGATATCTATGGAAGAGATGATTCAAAATAAACCGCTGGTTATAGATAACGGTACAGGTTTTACAAAGAACGGTTTTGCAGGCGAGGATCAACCAAGAAGTGTTTTTCCAACAATAATTGGTTATCCAAAATATCAGATCATCATGACTGATGTTGAACACTATGTTCGAGAGTATTACATAGGCGAGGAAGCAATTAATCTCCGTGGTGTTTTGAAACTTGTTTATCCAGTCGAACATGGACAAGTTCAAGATTGGGATGCTATGGAAAGAATTTGGCATTATACATTTTATAATGATTTAAGAGTCAATCCAAATGAACATCCTGTTCTATTAACTGAACCTCCATTAAACAAAAATCAAAACAAGGAGAAAATGGCTGAATTAATGTTTGATACATTCAATGTTCCCGCAATGTATATATCAATGCAAGCTATTCTATCACTTTATGCTTCTGGTCGTACAACTGGTATAGTTGTAGACTCTGGAGATGGAGTTACTCACATAGTTCCAGTCTACGAAGGTTTCGCAATAAGTCATGCGATTCACAGATCCGATATTGGTGGTCGAGATATTACAGATTACCTTAGAAGACTTCTACGTCAAAGAGGTTATTCTCTATCCAGCAGTGCTGAAAGAGAAATTGTCCGTGATATTAAAGAGCGCCTTTGTTACGTAGCTTTAGATCCAGAAAAAGAACTAAAACTAGCAGAGAAAGTATCTGGAATGGAAAAAACTTACACACTACCAGATGGTGAAACATTAACCATCGGTGCCGAGCGTTTCATGGCTCCCGAGTTGCTTTTTAATCCAGGTGCTATCGGTTCAGAAGAAAACCCATTAGACGAATTAATCTACAGATCCATTCAGAATTGTGATGTCGATCTCAGAAGAGATCTATACGCAAATATCGTTTTATCCGGTGGTTCAACAATGTTCCCAGGTCTTAAGGAACGTTTACACAAGGAATTAACTGAACTTGTTCCAGAAACAATGGAAGTTAAAATCATTGCACCCCCTGAGAGAAGATATTCAGTCT
>MEHH01000143.1 GCA_001940755.1 Candidatus Heimdallarchaeota archaeon AB_125 | reverse complement strand
AAATAAAATATTCTGAGATAGAACTTCTAAGTCCGTTTCATTTTCAATTTCTTTCCTGAAAATTTCATCTGAATCATGTATTATTATTGTGGAACACACATCTTTGTAGAGCTTTGCAATCCCTACAGGAGACACCTCAAGTTTTTTAGCTTTCATCAGTTTTCCTGTTGGTCCACTGACTGGTTTGTTCCCAATTATTGGACTTATAGCTATACATTTTTTCTTATTTGTTTCTAATGTTTTTCTTAAGGTTGTTATTTCAAGAATAGGTCCTATACTAGTTATTGGATTACTAGGACCAATTATGATTATGTCTGAATTTTCTAGTTCTGTTTGCGCTGATTTTGGAAAAATAGCGTTTTCCACATTTCTTACGTAGACATCTTTTATCTTTGTATTTCCTTTATTTTTAATCCAAAACTCTTGAAAATGTATATCCTCATCAGAATTTGTAATAATTCGAGTTTCAATATGATTTTCTGAACTTGGATAAATTTTAGCTTTTATCTCTAATTTTTTCCTGAAACTATCAATTATTTCAGATTGGTTTTTTCCTTTTTGCATTTCAAGTGTTCTCAAAATATGTAGACCTAAATCTTTGTCTCCTAATCTGAACCAAGTGTTTACCCCGTATCGATTAAGAGAATCTAATACATTGAACGTTTCATCTTTTACTCCCCAATACTTTTCAATATCCAATTGATCACTAAAGAGATAAAGAATCGTATCTATATCAGGTGAAATATATAATCCATAAATCCAAATATTATCAGCTGAATTTGCGATAATAGTTAACTTGTCATCATCTATTATTCTTCTGAATCCTTGAATTAGTTTTGGGGTTCCTGTTCCTCCTGATAGGAAAGTTATCATATTGAACCCTCATAATCTTAAAAATGATATTATTTTTTAGATGATTTTTTTGTTGCAGCCTTAGCCTTTGTTGTTTTTGCTTTTGTTGTTTTTGGCTTTGCTTTTGTTGTTTTTGGCTTTGCTTTTGTTGTTTTTGGCTTTGCTTTTGTTGTTTTTGGCTTTGGCTTTGCTTTTGCTGCTGCCTTTGGCTTTGCTTTTGCTGCTACCTTTGGCTTTGCTTTTGCTGTTGCTTTTGGCTTTGCAGTAGTCTTTGCAGCTGTTGTTGTTTTAGGCTTTGCAGTAGTCTTTGCTACAGTTGCTTTTGGTTCTTCTACTGTCTTAGGCTTTGTTTCAGCTTCTTGTTTTTCAGGAGTTTCCTTAGGTTTCTTTGGAGCAACTTTCTTAGCTATTTTCTTCTTAGGGGTTCCTGTTTCTACTAATCGTAATCGAGAAGTTGATTTTATAACAACTCTATAATATGCCCCATTTTCTCCCATGTCTGGGTTCCGATTAATTTTGATAACATCACCAGGTTTTGCTTGTATAGCTTTTACTGCAGCATCATTCTCTAGTATTTTAGGTATCTGATGTTTTTGAATTTGATATCTTTCTAAGAAACCCTTTATATTTCTAGGATTGAGTTTAACATGCTGACGAACTAAACCGTGATCAAAAATATTGAACAATGGATTAGTACTACTAATGATTTCTATTCCTAGTTTCACAGATTCCTTCTTTGCATAATGTGTTAATGGAGATTCTGCAATTAATAGAGCTTCACTTAGTTCTTCCTCTTCCTGTAGTTTTCCTAAAAGTCTAATTAACTTTACTCCAATCTGAGGGTTTTTTGGAAATCGTGCAATAGCTGTTACCGTTTCTTTATCCTCATTAAGTTTTTTAGCATACACATCTAGAAAATCATCATCTTCTTTTGTATTGTTAATTTGAAACCCTCTGAACTCTAGAATTTCTTTAACTCCATCAATAATCCTCTTTTCCTTTGCCTTTTGTTCCTTAGAAGACAAGTAAGTTACCTCGGCATCCCTAATAATCAATTTAATTAAAATCTTTTGACAAGTGAGAGGTTTTGATAAAGCTTGCTTTCTTCTTCTTCTGTTTGAAATTTGATGTAATAAGAACCATCTTTATTCCTACTAATTATAGGTTTAGTGTCACCATTTTCTGTTAATAATTTTTCAATATCTACTTCAAAAACTCCTTCACTTGTAAGTCTGATTGATTCTAGCCCATCTTTTATATCTGTTTGATGAATTTCCTTCTCTACAATAAGATCAAGTTCTTCTTCTTTCTTTTGATCAGTTGACATTTCTTTGTATGTTTTGAATTTGAATGAACCACAAAATGGGCAGCCATTGAGAAGGATTTGGCTATTCAACTCAAGTTTTTCTTCACAAAGTGCACAGATAGTAATTTTGTTAGATAGATTTGACATGCAATCACATAGTTTCATTATTCAAATTTCTTACTCAATTTTGATACTTGAATCATATAAGAAAGGACCACTATAATTACATTTTGAACATCCTGCTTTTTCTAATTCTTCAATAGAAGTGAAATCTCCAGTTACTCCTATTTTATAGGTTTGCTCACATTTGCACTTATATGGCTGCAATTGATTATTACTTTCTCTGAAATAAAGAGGACCAAAGTAATGATTAGGGATAGTTTCCTTTGAATTTGGTTTTACTTTGATAATATACAAATCAGATACATTCTTCTTCAAAGGAGTTTCATAGACATATTTATTGAAATCAGATCTCTTTTCCTCTATCTCTAAATTCATTTTATCAATAAACTTCTCTAAGATTTCTTTCTCTTCCCTTTCAATATCAAAAGATCATAAAATTCTCGATGACGATTCTTTGTTAGCACAATGTACAGCTCTTGTTAAACCAACTTCCAGTCCTTCTTCTGTCATTGGAGGTTCAAGGAAAATGTAATCGAATTGATTTTTGAGAATGATTATCATTCGCACACGAATATCATGATTAATATAACGTATTGTTCTGATTTTTTGCTTTGTTTTCATGTTAAAAACAATTTCAGGAATTCGTTTGTCTATATCAATAACTGCTAAATCTCTTGGCTTAGCGAGAACTCCTATTGGTAAAGATGAAAGATCCATATCTCCGAGAAACATTATTCTTTTCCCATTATATTCATCAGGATTCATTATTAGAGCTCTTTCAATACTAGAACTTTGTGAAACGAAATATTGGTCAAATTCGTCTTTTGGTATCCCACGTAGCTCTTGTAATACTAGAAAAGCATTATCTATTTTCTCGAAAAGCTCATCTTCTCCTGGAATTGAATTCATTAAGAATGGCTTGTTTTACTAATTTAAAAAAGGTTCGCTGCATTTTAGGAAAGAAAAGTTAGTTGCTTTAATACATTGAATAATTCATCAATGGGTAGTTTCTGTAATTTCTCATTTTCTCTAGTTTTCCTTTCTAGTTCTTTAAGCAAAATACTAAACTCGTATGCAGATTTAGATAGTTGAGCGAAAGTTGAATCATATTGAGAAATAGATTGCAAATGATCACTAGCATCTTTTGCTGCTTTTGCTCCATCATTGAAGTGTGAAGCAGCTTTATAGTTTTCCTTGTTTGTGTCTGCACCAATACCAAAGATTGCTTTTTTAGTTGCTTCAAGAAAATCAGTTAAACATAGTGATAGTACTTTCTTAATTTCAATTGCACTCCAATTAATATTCGAATCTTTCAAATCGAACATTTCCTTGTGATTTAATAGTTCTAAGCAGTTTTCTGCAATTCGTTTGTTAATTATATCAAATAATACAAAATGATTGAAATTGTGATTTATTATTGCATAATAATTTTCTTTTATAGAATCCTCAGTTGAAAGAGATAATCTATAGCCTTTAGCTATTTTATCAATAACGGTATTCAAAAACAGATACTGTCTTGTAAGTTCAAATAATCGTAATTCTACATCTTGTCCTTGAATGAAAGTTTGACTATATCTATGTTCTACCCATTCCTTATCAATGTTTGACTCACTGCTAAGTTGAGCTATTTCTAGTGCTTTTGTGGAGTAATAATGAGCTTTTGCATGATAAATGATATCAAGGACTTCATTTGATTCCTTTTCTGCAAGATTTTGTTCTAAATACATTGAGTTAGCCATGAATTCCAAACATTCTATATCTTTTACAATGTAAACTTTCTTCTCTGTTTTTGGAAGGAAATATGCAGAGATTTTTACTGTTCCTATATTTTCTAACAAGGGTTGGATGTCATCAAGTTTAATTTTTGTATCTGTTTTTTCGATTTCTATTAATTGAGTAGAAATATCATTAATAGCATATTCCAGCCTTTCGATAAATCGAACAAGATTTTGTTCTGCTTTTGTCATTGCATCTGAAAGAGGTATGTTTTCAAGTAGAGCAATTTTCAATTCTTGAACAAAATTAAGATACACAAAAGGAAGACTACTTACATAATTTATGGTTACTTTCAAATCTGGTCTATTTACAATTTCCTCAATTTCTTCAATAATGCCGTTAATGTCTTCTTTCTTGTCATCAACTATTGTATTATTTAGCAAAGAAGTTTTAGCAGCAAGTTCTGCAATTCCATGAAAGAATCTATGTATGGTTTCTTCTCTCTTTATACCTTCTTTCAATACTAAGGTTCTCTCGTTCATTTCCACATTGGTTTCTAGGATTTTCAATGCTTCTTCCTCAAGACCCAGAACTAGATTCAAATACTCCACACTTGCAATAAAACTATCACTTTTAGCAGCTTCAAAACTCAATCTTAGATAATGATCTATCAGCTCTTTGTTTCTCTGAGCTTGATTTAAAGAAATGTGACTAATCTCTATCTGTTTTCCTTTTAATTCTGGATCTTCAGGTATTTGCTTATAAAAATCTAGTGCAGTTTCAAGATGACTTAAGCTTCTCTCAAATGCAAAATGAGTCGCAATCGAATCATTCCACCACCAATCCTCTCCTAATCGTTTTAGAAATTGTGCAGTGAAAGAAACATCGAATTCTGCCATGATTAGCTCATATGCACCTTTTTCTTCAATTAATTTCTCCTCACTATAACCATTTGGTGATTCTTCCAAAAGCTGAATAATTTGCTGCTTTTGATTAAGTAAAAGGAAAGTTAGCATCACTTCTTCAATATTTGACGCTCTTGGATGAGAAGAGTCAAAATAGGTCTGTGAAATTGTATTTAATATTCTATACCCTTCAATATATGATGTGCAATATTCAGGAGAAGGTTGTGTTCCAAAAATACCTGTATTTACAATATCTGCATAAATAATCATCAAAATTGCTAATTCCATTTGAAACTCTTGTAAATCTTCTAGCTTTTTAGTAATGACTTCTTTTCTCTCCTCATCTGCATCTATCTGAACTCTATCTCTTGTCCATTCATCTAAGAAACGACTATAAAGTAGATGAGATAATGAAGAAACATTCGAAAGAGTGTCTGCACAAAATTGAGAAAAATCTAGCCAAACTTGACTAATTTCCTCCAAATCATCTATTTGTACAAAAGACTGGTAGATTCTTTCACGTTCTAATTCCATCAATACAAATTGTTTGAAGGGTGAATCACTTAGTAGTTTGACTATCTCTTTCGAAAATAACATCACTTATCTTTTAGGGAAATAGTAAAAAAACGTTTTGTAACTCTCTATTCACTATTGTAACAAATACCATATCTATTTAGATGATGAATTCTCATTTTCTTTGTTTTCTTTATACCATCCTGGCTCTCTTAATTCTCCAAGTTTTTTATTAAACTCCTGAACAAGTTTTCTAGCTTGAGCATTAGTTTCAGCAGCAATTTTTTCAACTTTACTAAGATTGATTCTACGCTCACAATATGGACACATTTTAGTCTTTTGAATTGCTTTACAATAACTAAATTTTCCACAAGACACATTTCTACATCGTATGACATAATATTCAGTTCTAATATTATTACTCTCCAACTATTGTTACTGCAACTCTTCGAGATCGAGGTTTAACATCAAGACATACAAACACTGGTTGTTGCCATGTGCCAAGTTGTAGTTTTCCATCTTGAATTGAAATCGAGATACTTGGACCAATTAATGAAGCTCGGAGATGGGAATGAGCATTTGAATCTATATAATCGTGTTTATACCCCGCTCCTTTTGGAACCAATTTCTGTAGAATCTGTCTGAAATCATCTAAGACTCCACTCTCATATTCTATTGTTGTCAAAGCCCCTGTAGAACCAATTGTATTTGCAGTTAGAACTCCATTTTTTACTGATGATTTTGCTACAAATGATCTAAAATCTCTAGTTAGGTCAACAATATCAATTTCACCGTCTGTATTGAAAAGAATTACTTCATTGAGTACTTGCATTCTGAACACCTTATTAGTCTATGACTTATTTATGTGATTTTTATTAAAAAATCAATCGGTAATTAGACTATTGTAGCAAAAAGTGAAAACTTCCAAAAGAAATAAGAATTAGATTCCCACAATAGTTTTAGAGAAACATGTCAGACTCAGAGAAAAAAATGAATATTCTTATTGAAGAAGCTAATGCTAACTATAAAGCAAATAGATACAAAGATGCTGCAAGAACATTCGAACATCTCATTACTTTAGCTATTCAAAGTGAAGAACTAGAAGAAGCTATTTACTTTGCTTATAGAGCAGCTGATTGTTGGAGAAAGAATAAGAATACGATGAACAGAGCAGTTATTTTCAGAGATATTGGAAGTATGGCGTGTAATTTTAGTGTTCAAATAATAGAAGCTTATCTATCAAAATTAAAGAATTTAGATGAAAAAGCAAGAGCTCTAGAGATATCAGGAGATTGTATGTTGGCAAAAGACATAAAGCAGGCGAAAACAAGATATCAAGAAAGTGTTGATATCTATAACGTACTTGCAGAAAAAGAGAAAGATGCAAACAAGAAAGTTCAACTTTTAAGAGATGCTCTAGAGGTTACAGTGAAGCTTGATAATTCTAAAGCTAAAAAAGAACTGAAGATAAGAATTGCAAATGTTCATGTTACACTTTCAGAGAATGAGATGAAAAAGAAAACTCCAGAAGGAATGCAAGTTGCTCTAAGATCTTATGAAGATGCCTTGGAAATGTTTAAAGAATTAAAAATGAAAGAGGATATTCAAGCAATATCAAAGAAAATAGTTGAACTAAAGAAAAAAGTAGAAGAATATGATCCTTTTGCAACTTAGTTAACTATATTCTTTCTAGAAACTCAATTGTTAACAACAATAG
>MEHH01000142.1 GCA_001940755.1 Candidatus Heimdallarchaeota archaeon AB_125 | reverse complement strand
AGATAATCCTTAGCTCTCATTAGTAAGTCACCAATTTTGTTCCATAACGTTGTCTCATCCCATGGAAGATAAGAAGATACCATCTTAAGAATCCGAACTAGTCTCTTATCATCATGAAGAACAGTTAGAATAGAAGTGATTTTTTGAAGATATTTTTGTACTCCTTTACCAGACATTAGCAATTCTTCATAAATCCCTATTGCTTCATCAACCCTTCCCATTCTTTCATAAACTAAAGCAAGATTTTCTAATATATCTATATCCTCAGGGAATTTGGAAACACCAATTTGGAGTATTTCCAATGCATTTTCATACTTCTTTTTGCTGACTAAACCCGTTACAAAACGAACAATAGCTTCAGCTGAAGACATTAATTGAATTTGTTTCACAAAATACTCATATTCTCCCATAGATTCAATCGTTGCTATAGCTGAACCAGATAATGTCCAACATTCTAGACATGCTGGATCTAATGTTAATGCTGTTTTAATTGCTTTAATTGCTTGTTCATTTTTATGTTGAGCAAAGAAACAATCAGCAAGCTCATTCCAATATTCAGGTATGTCATTTTTTATCTGTAATGCCTTTTTGAAGTATTCCTCTGCTATAAGATAATGTTGACCTTCAAGAGCAGCTTTTCCTGTAAAGAATAGCAGTACATGACTGTCTGGTTGTTTGAGTACTACACTAGAGAAGAGGATGAATGCTTCATCTGAGTTATCATTTACTAGTGCCTCTTGTCCATTTACAAAATCCTTGTTTGTATATAACTCTCTTAATTCTGTTTCAAATTGCTGCTTTAATTCTGTAGATGTTTGTGCTCTTCTTGTAAGTGATCTCAATGACTTTGGAAGAGGATATGCTGTAGAAATATTCAAAACTCTATATGCGTCAGATGTTGGATCTTTTTTCTCATTGTTCGAGTGTTCAATAAATTCTGGACGGAGATTAAGATAACAGTCCATTGCTTCTTTATGCTTTCCAAGAAGTATGTAAACAGACATTAAGTTAGCCCAAGCAAACTGATTATCAGGGTTTGTATTAGCTAATCTGCTGTAAATTTCTATCGCCATTTCATACTCTTTTATCTCAGCAAGAAGATTAGCAAGAATGAGAATTTCATCTTCTCTATCATAAGGGAGTTTAGAAAATTCTTTTTTGAGTACTTTCTTTATAGAATCAAAATTATCAGTGAATTCTTTAAGAAAACTATCATCTTCAAAATTGAATAAACTAGAACTAATTTCACCAGGAGGATAACTAGCATAGATTTTACTGGTTGAATGTATAATTTCGGAAGCTATAGTCTCAACTAGGATGGTAGTATTTTTCAATATTTCATCTATAGTTCTAATATTTTCTTGTGCCATTTAGCTTCCCAAACCAGACTGTTGCTCTACCCCTATGTTGTTAATGACCCCAACCAGAGGTTTGTATTAGGTTTAAACTAATTCTGTCGAATAGATTTCCAATACATCTCATATTTATACATTGCTAGCTTTTACTGATTACTAGTCTAGTTTTAGAGGTATTAATATATAATTCACAAGGATATTTATTAATATAATCTTCTAAAAAACTGTAACTTTGAAAGAAAAATGAAAATTAATCAAATCAAAATCGCTTTTTTCACCATCTATTCATGCAATAAAGCTTATATGGACTCAAAGAAACAACACAAAGACACTTATGAGTAATCAGAATTCGAGTGAACCTGGAGTGGATGACTATATTTTCTGTTCCCAATGTGGAAAGATTATCCCATCAAACATTGAAAATGGAATGTGTACCAAATGTGATGCACCTCTTAACAAACCAGCTCAACCAGTAGTTCATAAACGAACAAACACAACTGAAGAGTGGGAAGAATATTTTCCATACCTTGAGATTAGAACTCTTCAGACTCAAATTATCGAGTTGATTTCTGAGGAAAATACAACTCAAAAACATGTAGTAATTCAAGCTGCAAATGGTGTAGGTAAAACTATTGCTGTGTTAACTGCTTTACTCCCTCTCTGTTTAGAAAAAAAGAAAACAATTGTTTATTGTTGCAGAACTCATCAACAAATGAGCAGAGTTATAGAGGAATTAAAGATGATTAAACAACTCAAACCAATTTCTGGAATAGCTCTGAGAGGAAGAAAAGAATTATGTTTACATCCGATTATTCAGAAATTTGCATTGGATGCTGGCAATGCAGCAGATATCTGTAGATATCTAAAAAAGGAAAATAAGTGCAAATATTTCTCCAATCTTGTTAAAGAGGATATCAGAAATAAGGTTGATGAAATAACTAAAATGAAAGTCCTAGACAGTTTGGAGATTTTTAAAATTGGAAAATCTTTGGAAGTATGTCCTTATGAGATTTCAAAGAAAATCATACCAAATGTTGATGTTGTTGCAGTTAGTTATCAACATATATTCAACCCAAGTATACAAATGAATTTCCTATTGAATCTGGATAAAGAAATGAAGGATATTATTCTTGTAATTGATGAAGCTCATAACTTACCTTCAACAGCTGTTGACATAAGTAGCAGCACTCTATCAAACTTCAGTATTGAAAATGCACAATCCGAAGCTATGAAATACAAAATGGGAGAAGTTTATGACTTACTTGAAGCTCTATCTGCAATTCTTATCGATGAAAGTTCTTCCATGGAAGTAAATGAAGAAATTGTATTTGATCCTGAAGATTTTATCAAAAAAGTAGAGAAAAGAGCAAATCAGAAAATTGATGAAAATTTCCTGAAATCCCTTGAAAGACTTGCTGATTTTGTAAAGGAAATACAGACTAAACAGAACAAAACTCCTCTCTCCTACACATCATCCGTTGTTTCTTATCTTAAACAGCTTACTCAAACTAAGGGGAGAGATGATTTCGCAAACTTCATTCTGAAAACAGAGTCGAAAGCTGGAAACATTGTTCCAAAATTGTTGACACAATCTCTTGATCCTAGAACAATAACTGGAGAAATTCTTGAAAAAGTCCATATGACAGTTTCGCTATCTGGAACTTTAGATCCAATTGAAGCCTATACATCATTGATTGGAATACCAGATGAGAATCTAAGAAATCTCAGTTTACCTTCTCCCTACAACAAAGAAAATCATGTTACATTGGTTATTGATAAGGTTTCATCAAAACTCGAAGACCGAATTCCTGCTACATTTATTACTATGTTAGAAGTAATCTCAGAAGTAGTTGAATCAACACCCAAGAACGTAGGTATTTTCTGCGCAAGTTATGCTATAATGAAAAGTATTCTTGATACTGGTTTGGAAAGAGCTATTTCAAAACCTCTTTTTGTTGCACACAAAGGGATGTCATCACGAGAGAATGATAAATTGGTTCAAGATTTTAAAAACGAATCTAGGAAGAAGGGAGGTGTATTAATCTCTGTTCTAGGGGGAAGATCTTCAGAAGGAAGTGACTATCCAGCAAGCGAAATGGAAAGCGTAATTGTTATAGGTATACCTTACGCTAAACCAATTCCAACAGTTAAAGCAAGTATAGATTATTTGGAAAAACAATTTCCAACAAAAGGAAGGGAATTTGGGTATAATATTCCAGCTATCACTAGAGCTTCTCAAGCAGCAGGACGACCGATACGCAGTTTAGAGGACTATGCAGCAATTATTCTAATGGATTATCGGTTCGCAAGACATTATTACAAGAAACATCTTCCTGTGTGGCTAAAAGAGAATTTACATCTTGTTCAACCAGAGAAAAAGATCATAGAGGAAAAACTAAACAAGTTCTATGAATTTCATGGGAACTAATTCTGATTCTTTTTGAAAATAAGAAAATGTTTTAAGATTCACTTCATTGTTGTAACTATGAAGATTATTTATGAAATAAAGAATGCCAGTGATTTTCTCAATCAACTAGAAGTTATAGCACAGAAATATGGTGCTAGAGTTCTGGAACATGATGAAGGTCCAGGGCATTTCATTTTCGTCAAATCAGAAATTAAAATTTCAGAAAAGATAAAAGACAACAAGAAGTTTGTTTATGTTTGGGGAGCTACAAATGAGGATTTAACATACTTAAATTCCTTCTGGGGAGAACCTCAAGAAATTGTGGATCAAAAAATGTCACCTCTTGAATTTGCTATAGAATTACTAGAACTTCCTCAGAATCAGCAGATTACAAAAGAAGAAGTTATCCAAACCTTTGGTATATCTGAAAGGGATTTAAATCAGTATACTAGATTTATTAAAATGGCTTCAAGAAAACCAGATATTGCAGAAGAAGTAAAGAAAGCAAATATGATTTTAGAACGTCTGTAGAATGTTTTTTGTTTCAGACGATACATATTTATTTAGTATTATCTGTATGTATAATTATGATTAGAAAAAATCAAATAATCTTTATAGTAATTTTGTCGCTACTTTTCTCGGTATTTATTCCTTTAAGCATAAATCAAAAAGTAACTGCTGCGTCAAATTTTACTAATGATCCTAGAGATATATCTTGGGATGCTATTACTACAACTACATTCTCTGGAGTAACCAACATTACTACATTCGTTGGTCCAGACAATGCTCATGAGATTGTTTTGAATTCTATCAAGAATGCTCAGGACACTTTCTATCTAGAGGTTTATACATTGTCGAGTCAATCTTTAGTAGATGAGTTGATATTAGCAAAAGGAAGAGGAGTAGATGTCGTTGTTCAGCTTTCAGATGATCGTGTAAACAGTTATGAAGACGACTATACAGAAAGAGCTGCTATCCAACTAGATGCTGCAGGAATAGATGTTTACTGGACAAGTAGTTCCTTTACTTTTACACATGCAAAATTTTGGATAGTTGATACACAAGAAACTTATGTTTATTCAGGTAACTGGGCTCCTTCCAGTATTCCTGAATCTCCAGCAGCAAGAACCAATAGAGAAATGGGTCTTCTGTTTAATGATGCTTCTATTGCTGCATATTACGAAGGTGTTTTCACAGATGATGGATTGATTTCAACACCGTATTCAACAATTGTTAATCCTGGAGATCTTCAATCTCCTGAAACAAGTGGGACTTATGAACATCCATTTTCTCCATCTACATTCGTAGGATATGCAGAAGTAACTCCAATTTTCTCACCAGATAATAGCTATGATTTACTTTCAAGCTTAATTCAATCTGCAACTACAAGTATTGATTTAGAACTTCAATATATGAAATTTGATTGTGATGTACTAGATGATGTCATTGATGCTGCATTAAGAGGTGTTTCTGTTAGGGTACTAATTCCTGAACCTGGAGTAGCTAATGAAAATGTTACAGAGGTATTAATTAACAATGGGGCTCAAGTCAAATTCTTCAAAGGACTAGGTCATAACCACAACAAGTATGTCTCTGTTGACGGTGAAACTGTTCAAGTTTCAAGTATTAATTGGTCTAACAATTCTTTTGAAAACAACAGAGAGGCTGGAGCAGTCGTAAAGAGTGCCAATGTAGCAACTTATTTCAAAACAGTATTTGATTATGACTGGGCAAATGCTGAAACTCCTGTAGGTTTTGCAGCACCAGTTGCACTAGTATCTCCATTAGTTGGAGGTATAGCCACTAGCAGCTTTAATTTCCAAGCTTCATTTGCAATTAACACCTATACATCAGGTCAGCTCTTTATTGATGGTTCATCTGTTCATACATGGACAGATCCCGATGGTATAGAAGGTTTCATTGTTGATACAAGTACCTACTCTGATGGAATTCACAATGTTAAGGTTATAGGAACGCCAACTGTGGGTGATCCTATTGAAGTTACAAGTAAGATCAACATAATCAATGAAGCAGATTGGAAACTACTTATCACAGAAATAAGATATGATGCTGATGATGAACCTGAGGGTGAATTTGTAGAACTTTACAATGCGTTTGATTTCAATATTTACCTTGAAAACTGGGAGTTGACTGATAGTGAAGGTGCTTATAATATGCCAGAAGGAGCGCAGATAGATGCTGATGACATACTAATCTTTGCATATGATAAAACAATTTACCTAAGCGAGATGACTGCATTGGGTGTTACTGCACCAGCAGCTGATTATAATCTAGGTGATATTCAACTTGCCAATACTGGTGATGATGTTAGTCTGAAAGATCCTGCAGATGTTACTAAAGATGCTGTTGCTTGGGGATCTGGTAGTGTATCAGGTGTTACAACTTGGTCTGGAGCAGCCACAGGTGCAGATGAGACTCTACAAAGAGAACCAGCTGATGAGGATACAAATAATTGTAATACTGATTTTATTGTTGATACTCCAAACCCAGGTGTTGTCTATGTTTATACATCACCTACAAACACTGGTTTCACATCGTATGCGTTTGTTTTACCAATTATTGGTATAATAGGACTTGCATTATTAATTTTAAGAAGAAAAAGATAACATCTTTTTCATTTTTTCATTTTTTTTGACTTTTTATATTCAAAAGACCTTAATTCAACAATATGACCCTTGCTAATCAAGAAGTTTATTTCTCTGAAAAAGAGCAAACATTTGATTCCATACTATTATACATGGATTTAGATGCATTTTTTGCTGCTGTAGAAATGAGAGAAAATCCTGAATTAGCTGATGTACCTCTTGTTGTAGGGGGGAATCCAAAAACAAAGCAAGGTGTTGTAAGTACTTGTAATTATGAAGCAAGAAAATTTGGCATTCATTCAGGTATGCCAATAAATCAAGCTCTAAGATTGTGCCCTCATTTAACAATGGTTAGAGGTTCATTTAAGCTATATAATGAAGTATCAAAAAGTATTATGAGAATCCTTGATCACTATTCACCTACAATGAAAGTAGCGGGGAATGATGAAGCTTACCTTGATTTGACAGAAATTGTATCCGATTACGAGGAAGCAAGAAGGTTAGCTGTTGAACTGAAAGATGACATTTTTGCTACAGAACGATTAACATGTTCAATAGGTATTGCTCCAACTAAAATACTTGCTAAGATTGCTTCTGAAACTGATAAACCAGACGGTTTAGTAATTGTAAAACCTCTTGAAATTGCTGATTTTATGAAGCCATTAAAAATTACTATTATTCCTGGAGTAGGCAAAAAAAGTGCTGAATTATTCAGTAAGGATAAAATATTTACTTGTGGTGATTTAGCTAGATACCCACATCAACTTGTTCATCAGAAATTTGGTAAATATGGTCTTAAGACTTGGAAATTGGTTAATGGTTACAATAC
>MEHH01000141.1 GCA_001940755.1 Candidatus Heimdallarchaeota archaeon AB_125 | reverse complement strand
TGTGCAAAATGTAAGAAGGAAACTCAAGTACCTTTCAAACCTACTGGAACTAAACCAGTATTATGTCGAGATTGTTTTCAAGATCAAAAACCTCGAGATGGTTCTAGACAAGATAGAAGATCATCTAGCAGTTCAAGAGGAAGATCTAATTATCGTTCTTCTGATAGGTCATCATCAAAATATGGTAGTAGGAATAGAAGACAATCTGAGAGAAGTGGTCCAGAACTCCACAATGCAACTTGTGCAAAGTGTAACAAAGAGACTAAAGTACCATTCAAACCTTCAGGTGATAAACCAGTTTATTGTCGAGACTGTTTTCAAGATCAAATGTCAGATGTTGAATCCAAACATAATGAAAACAATATCCCCCAAGAAGGAGAAGTTGTAGAAAGATTCGGTGAAAGAGAAGGTCCATATAGAACAAACAAGAGAATGCATCAAACTACTTGCAGAACTTGTAAGAAGGAAATCACTATTCCTTTCAAACCAAAAACCAATAAACCAATATACTGTCAAGATTGTTTTAAAGAAGTTTTCAAAGAACAATAGAAGCATATAGACGAGAATCTCATCTTCTCTATAGCTAATATTTTCTTGGGAAACAATTATTATTTTGAAACTCTTTAAGTTATTTGAGAAAATGACCAGACTTCTTATCAGTGAAGGAATAGCTCAAAAAGCAGAAGAAGATTTAGAAAAGTTATTGATAAGTAGAAACTTAAGAGCAGATTCCTTTAACTACTCTCCATATATACTAAGGATAGTCAATGAGATTCTATTAGAAAAGGGATATTGTTTAGGTTTAGGAGAAAAAACAGAAAAAAGTCTCATAGATAAGTATTGGATTAACCTGTCCCTAGCCCAAGAATCTGATATAGTAATAAGAATAGTTTCTGGACCTGATGAGAATTTTTCTTGGAATATTGTACTTCTAATCAAGGATAATAAAACCAGAAATCAAATCTGGAGAGAACTTCTTCATCTTAAGAAATTAAAGCCAAAAAATGATAGAGTTATTAGAGGAACTTTCTCTAAATTTGATGAAACTTCAAGAGAGATTGTAATTAATCAGATTACTGAAGTTCTTGATAAGAAAACTCTTACATACAAAATTGAAGAATACAGTTTAGATAATATAACAAGAAAATCTGAAGAAAATGTATTTGAATATCTTATTCCTTCTAATATTAGTTTTTCATGTACATCATGCAATATGTGTGAGTTACCTAGTAATTACTCAATCAATCCAATTCCAAATAAAAATGATAAACCATTTCAAGATCTATTCACCAAAATGAGAATTGGTTTTCCTTCCAACCTAGCCTGCCTCTCTCTTTCTGAAGGAATCGATATCTCTTCTGAAGTCAATCAGAGAATTGAAGAGTTCTGTCACCCTGTAGCATTTCAGAGGAACAAGGATGGATTAATCGTTGATTACCAACTAGCTTTAAAACAAGATGAAGGTTTATGTGTTTTTCATAATAAAGAAAATGGCTTGTGTGGAATTCATGATTATAAACCTCTAAGCTGTTATAGCTACCCCTTTTTGACTCAAAAGAAAGATGATAACCATTATATCATAGAATTAGATTTTTCATGCCCAGGTATAAAGAAAAACAGCTCATCCTCTTTAGATTCATTGTTGAATTGTATACAAGAAAGATTAACAAGAGAAGAGATATCAACACTGTCATTCAACGAAATATATTCTCTTAAATGGAATCTATCAGAATATTTCAGAGATGGAGAAAGAGTCTATCAGGAAGATGTTGATGAAGCTCTTGATTACCTTTCAGAGAAATATGAACAACATAAAGAGTCTTAGTCACGTTGATTATGGATGGAACACTTATAAATGTCAGAGCAGAATATAATTAAAATGAAAGTAGAGCGAATTGACAGGTATAATGAAGATTATTCATTTGATGTAAATGTCAAAGAACTAATAATGAATTTGTTTTATCAACTTCATGGTTTATTAAAATATATTGAAATTAATCACACTTCTATCTTAGATAAGTATATTCAGAATCTTGAAACTAAATTCGAAGAGGTAATTCATGAATTAGGAGAAGGGGTTAACATATTCAAGGAATATGAGAAATCAATAGATTTAGATACAATAGAAAACTTTCCTGATCTCTCAGAAAGATATAGAAGAGTAATAGAAATCTCATTGAATTTACCTGAATATAAAATACAACCAGATATAAATGAAGTAAATATAACAGCTTTTGATAGATTTAGAGGAGTAAAAATTCCCTTATATTTGACATTGATTACATTAGCTGAAACAATTCCAAAAGAAGCTGCAATCAATCTCTATAAAGAATTAACAGATAAAAGATCTAAACCTTCCAAAGATAGAGAACCACATATGCATAAAATAGATGAAATGCTAGACTTGTATAGGGAATCCTTTCCGAATACTCATGTGTACTCTTTGTTCAAACTGGAAGAAGGTAAAGTTGTTTGTAGGATAGATAGATGTATGATTTATGAAGTTCTAGAAGATTTTGACAAAGATTTGGATACTGACATAGCTTATCTTACTGCTTGTTTAAACGATTATGGTCATGCTAGAATGGTTAATCATAATTTCGTATTAACTAGGGAAAAAACCATCATGGAACTTGATGAGAATTGCGATTTCTGTTGGCACGATAAAAGTATTCAGAAAGAAATCACTCATCCAAATCAAGAATTTTGGGAAGAACTTGATTAAACAATGACACTCAAAAGATTTTTATTATCTTAATGGTAAACTTCTAGGGTAAACTATGGAATCAAGTCTAAGAAAAAAAATTGCAGAAGAATCTGTTTCTTCAAAAAAAGAAGATAAAACCCCAACTACTAGACGAGATGTTTATAATTTTCTAATAGTAGGTTCAATTTGGTCACTTGTTTATCTTTTGATCCCCCTAATAGTGTGGTTAGTAAATAAAGATTGGACTGCTACCTTATCTCTCTGTGGAAAAATAGGTATAGGAATGATTGCTGTTAGTCTTTTCCTCCTTGCAGGAAGAGATAAGCTAGCTTCTGCAACGGCAAGTAGATATGTTTCTACAGGAAAATCTTCTGCAGATGATCGTGTTGCAGAATCTGAACGAGAAGCAGCTCGAGAAAGTATTGCACTTCAGATATTGGCACCGATAGGAGTATGGTTATTATTCTGGGGAATAATATTTGTCATACCTTTTGCTTTTGGTATACCTTTTCTGATGAATTGAGGAAAGAAAAAATCCTCTATTCTTCTATTTTATTTGCAGTTATTTTACTCGTACTTTCCACCCAATGTTCAGGTGTAACATTGATAACTCTCCCCTTAACATTTAGAAAATCTCCGAAAAGTTTCGGTTTATCCTTCATTTTTAGCTGGGAAGGTCTTTTGAGTATTAATGCAAATAACCATTCTAGAGATAAGTTGAAATTCCATTTTTCCCATAACCACATTATTCCAAACCATATACAAACCTCGATAAACATAAGGAAGAAGGTCATTCCTGTAGTTAGACCATGTGATATTCGAAAACCTTGATTTGGGAAGATATAGTGTAATGTTACTCTTAGAACTGCTTGAAGTGATGCAAAAGAATAAACAGATAGAGAGAGAAATCCAACTCTTCTACTGAATCGTGACCATTTCAATCTTCTTTCCCAATTCACCTTTTCATTATATTCATGGCCATGGAGTAAACCTATTACCAAACACATCAACATTCCTATCGTCACAAAAACAAACCATGTTGGATGTGCATGAAAATCTACGAGCATAAATGGATCTGAAGGAATTCCTTCAACTGCGAATAACCAGATTACTCCGAATACTATAGATGCCCCAGCAAGGCTGTAACCCCAAATAAGGAATTTATCTTTCTTGGGTTTTTTCTCTTGAGAGAGAAAGATTCCTAAAATTGATCCTGCAGCACTATACCCGAAATGTGGCATTAGGGGAGATTCCGTTGAAACAGCTTGATTTGCTAACATCCGTACAATATAATCCCACCAACCTTTATCCCCAATATTATCTAAAGTATTAGAATGAAAATCAATTCCCCAGAAGTTGTTAGCTGCTTGATATGTAGCATTTGCAGGAAAGATAAATAAGCAACCAACTATAGCAAAAACAATAGCCATTACTAATGGTTTTTTTGTTTTCTCATTTGAAGTTAGGAAATAGAATAGAACAGCTGATATCATTATTGCCCAAGCAATATTTGCAAATTGATCGGAAAAATAAATATGCCTCCAATCTACTGTAGCTGATCCTGTTTCAACCCATTGTTTGGACAATCTCCATTGTGCTAGAAATACATAGAAGAACATAGCCCATAACCAGAGAAGCAATCCCTTCATAAGTTCTTGAACTAAAATCACCTCTCTCTTAATTCCTCTTCTAAGTTTCATATTCATCATAATCATGTGAATACAAGCACTAATTAGTAGAAACATTCCTCTCCAGTGACCGAAAACAACTACTAAACCCATCATAATGTATCCTGAAGTATCCAATAACTCGGGGGTATTTTCTGCAATACCTTCAACTTGACTAACTAACATGAAAGTATGAATCATTAAGTTACCGATAATAGCCCATCCTCTGAGAATGTCAAAAGAGATGATTCTACTGGCCATAACTATTTGGTTCTTAAAGAGTATAAAATTGTTTGCTTGACTTTTAGCGTCTTTCTTTTAAAGCGTTAATTGCTAGATTGTAAAAATAATTATCATCTATTGAATTTACTAGTTCTATGAAAGGTATTGTTTCTATAAATCCATTCCAATTCTTCTTTATCGGATCCTCCTCATCATCGTAACCTTGAGTTATGTTGTTGGTTACTCTATATGCAAAATAGAAGTACTGCACATATGCTCTTGATCTTAAGAAAAGGATTAATGCTTTCAATTCTTCAATAGGAATTTTTGAATGTTCAATATAAGGTAGAATAAAATCAAGATAGTTATCCTTCAATTCAGGCTTATAAAAACCAGTGTAAAATATCCAAGTACCAATATCAGCCATTAGATAACTGTAACCTCCCCCAAAATCTAGAATTCCCTTAAGTTCCTCTCTCTCCTTTAAGAAATTACCTGGCATCATATCTCCGTGAACTATTCCAGTAGTTAATTTGGAGAAATTAGTTTCTTCTATTCGTCTCAAAAACTTCTCAAAGTACCCTAAGATTTTTTCATTATGTTCATGTTCTGGTAATAGCTTGTCTCTTTCATTGTATCTCTCCATCAACCATTCTCCGGGAGGTTTTGAGATGCTAGTTGCACTTTCATTCTTTGCTATTTGATTGAATTTGTCTGAGGTGATTTGTTTAGAACTATAGTGAAAAATCCCAAATTGTTTTCCAAACCAATTCATCCATTGAAACACTAGTGGCTTATTCTCCCGATAAATAGGTTCTCCTGAGATGAAAGTTATAACTACTAGAAGATTATTCTCATCAAATTTAGCTACAAAAATATTTCTGTTAGTCTTAATAGGTATTGGTACTTTTACTCCATATTCATTCAATAATTCTAGTACTTTCATTCTTTTCTCAATCTGATCCAATCGTGGATAGAAGTACAATTTAAGAACATAATCACCTTTATTTGTGGAAAACTTGATGTTATCACTTTCATGTCCAGATTCAAGTGGTGTTATGTGTAGTATCTCTCCTAGATCATAGTTATTATTCACTATCTGGTTGACAGTATCTTCAGAGAGTTTTATTTTCTCTTCAAACATCTTCCTAATCTCTTATTCTTTGAATATTAACTTTGGTATAACTGCTCTAACTCCAGGGGTTATATCTACTAACTGACTTATTCTCATATCAACTACACAACTGCAAAGAGCATAAGCTTCTTCTCTTGTCAATCCTTTTTCTTCCACAATCCAGTTGATCATATCTTTAAGTGCAATCTTACATGCATCATCTGTTGTTTCTCCCCAAGCAGTTGTCATATAATATTCATCAGTTTCATAATGAGGACGTTCTATCTTTTTTTGTTTATTTACAACTAGTTTAATGGTTACATCTGCATCAATTTCAACAGCAGTTCCACAAACCTCTCCATCTCCTTGAACAGCATGAACATCTCCTACTCCAAATAGAGCTCCTTTTACAAATACTGGAAGGTATACTGTTGTTCCAGCAGTACAAGCTCTTGAATCCATATTTCCACCATACTCTTTTGGAATTAGAGTTCTGTGGGATCCTTCTGCAGGTGCTACTATTATTGTACCTGGAAATGGATCAATAGGTATCTGAACTTTATCACTGAAAATAGCTTTTCCATCTTTTATTGGAATTATCCGTGTCCAAGGTACAGTAAACTCTGGTGCTAGATAACCAAAATTTGGTATTATGCAGCATGAACCTTGTTCCGCAACGTCAACATCTAAGATATGAACTTCAAGAGTGTCTCCAGGTTCTGCACCTTCAATATAAACTGGACCAGTTGCAGGATTTATTTTCTCCATATCAAAATCTATAGGTAAATCTTCAGGTTTTTGAATAACTTGATTAAAAGCATCTCTACACCCAAATATTACCGTATCTCCTGATTCTATCTTCAAAACAGGTTTATTTGTAGGATCAGTTTTGAAAACAACATCTTTCATTGATAATCTATGTGCTTTACTGTTTGTCATACTATTCATTTAAATCTGAAAAATGTTCTATTAAAAACATTTCTTGAAATATCTCGATTTAAGAAACAATGCTTCTGGTTGCATCCATGCTTAAAGTTAAAACTGTAGATGAGTATTTTATATTGATGAGAGCTTGGCGGAGGAATCTTAGTTCTGTACTGGCAGCTTTTGCATTAATTGTAGGCATAATACCTATTTTTCTAAAAACAGAGGTTGACTACTATTTCATTCCGATTTTTAAGATAGTACTTCTAACATCAGCATTAGCTCTTCTCATTATATTGATTTTTAAGAAAGAAAGAGAGGATAGAAAATATCTAATCCCTTTAGCGTTTACTCTATTGCTTTTCTTATTAACAGAAATACATATTTTCGTCAGTATTTTTGATTCAAAACTAAATTTCATATCTGTTCCAAATTATCCTCTTTATCAGATTTTCATCAATTTACATTATCTCTTTGCAATGATTCCTCTCTATGCTTTGATGATCACTCAAATGAGAAAAACAGAACAATATGCTCCAAGAAGATTAAAGTTAGCTAGTCTTTTTATCACTATTTTC
>MEHH01000140.1 GCA_001940755.1 Candidatus Heimdallarchaeota archaeon AB_125 | reverse complement strand
TTCCTATTCCTTTCTAGATTTGGTTACCTAAAATCTACAATTCCAGATAATCCATCTGCTGAGAAGCAAGCAGATGTCTTTAAAGAATTAATAGATGAATTAAATGTGGATAAGATCATTTTATATGCTAATTCAGCTGGAAGCACTTCTGCATTCCATTTTGCGATAAAGTATCCACAGATTTGCAAAGGATTAATCCTACAATCAGCAAATGCTCCATTAGGTTATAATCCAGGGACTCCACCTAAATTTATATTCAAATCTAATTTCCTTTATTGGTTCTTTCTAAAATTATTCGGAAAAATGATGTTCTCAATGTTTGTTCCTAAATCAATTCTCAAGCAACTTTCAAAGGAGGAAAAGAGAAATCTAATGGATGAAGTGTTCTTCTCAGTATTACCAGTTACTGAAAGGAAAAAAGGAGCTCTGTTTGATATATTCGTTTCCAATCCTTCAATAGAAGAAGATATCCCTTTTGAGAGAATCAAAACACCAACATTAATCCTTAATGCTATTGATGATCCAGCAACAAAAATTTCTGGAGCTAAAACTTTAGCAGAAAATATTTCAAGTAGCAAACTTGTTGAATTTGAAACTGGGGGACATTTGTTGTACAATCAAGATGAGAAGGTTAAAGATGAGATAGATAAATTTATAGAAAATATCTGAATAAGAAATGAATTTTGATTCATTTATTCTAATGCTCTATTTAAATACACGACGTATGTCACATAAAGATTAATACGGTTGTAATATACTGTATACCTGTGATAAATATGGCAACACAAAATAAACGAAAGATTCTGGGTTTAGGTTATCGCTTCTATGAACCTAAATCAAAACAAATTAAGAATCGTAATAACCTACATAGAAGAAATAGTCATATAGCACATAAGAATTACAGTAAATCTCGAGTAAGAGCGACTTTTAATTCAATGTTTTATGGCTACTAAAGAGATTAATAAGTGAATAAAATTCACTATTTTTCATTTTAAGTTTAAAAGAAAATAAATTCAAAAGAATGAATTTAACTCTTTAAACACTCTAAATGCAAGTACGTTCATAGTTGAAATTTCTCTGTGTAGAAAGTTAGATCTTTATTTAAAACAAAATTTGATTTTTGACGGAAAATATATTGACTTGATTGATGAGAAGAAACTTTGAATCCTACTTTTTACAGTTTTTACATAACTTATACACGTCTATTCTTTGACCTAAAATTTCCCCTTCGATATCAGAAATAATAGCCTGCCATGTTTTATTAAGTGAATTTGATTCAAAATCATCAATATTCAAACATTTAGGACATATAATATTAATATGTAGAGACATTTTTGGATCATACCTGGTATGAGTTGCATTAAAACGTAACTCACTAATTAGGCCAATTGTGTCTAACAATCCTAGAGTTTTGTATACTGTTGCTAAGCTGATAGTTGGGTAATCTTTTCTAATAGTAGTATAAATTTGCTCTGCAGAGGGGTGATCATGAGATTCTAGAACAAATCTACAAATTGCTAGTCTTTGTGGTGTTGCTTTGAAACGGTTCTCTTTAAGTAATGTAATTATTTCATCATCAGTTATTTTATGCATGAAGTAACCCCGGTGATTGCTTTATCTTTAATCTTTTAATTATATCTAAACTAACATTTTCAATAATGTTTAAATAATACCAATTATTAACAAATAATAATTATCATTTATTTATTTTTCGCATAAGAAAGGTTATCAAAATGGAAGATAAAAAAGAAAAAAAACTTACAACCTTAGCAGGAAGACCTATAGCTGACAACCAAAATTCTCTCACAGCTGGTGAAAGAGGTCCTTTGCTGGCTGAGGATTTCCAGTTATTTGAAAAACTAGCTCATTTCAACAGAGAACGTATACCAGAACGTATTGTTCATGCTAAAGGAGCTGGAGCTTATGGAACTTTTACAATTAAAAGAGACATCACTCAATATACTAAAGCCAAGGTATTCTCAGAAATAGGTAAAAAAACAGACGTTTTTCTCCGCTTTTCAACTGTTGCAGGAGAGAAAGGTTCTGCAGATACAGTTCGTGATGTAAGAGGTTTTGCGCTGAAGTTTTACACAGAAGAAGGGAATTGGGATTTAGTAGGGAATAACACACCAGTTTTCTTTTTGCGTGATCCTTACAAATTCATGGATTTCATTCATTCTCAAAAACGTGTTCCACAAACAAACCTAAGATCAGATATAATGCAATGGGATTTCTGGTCATTAAGTCCTGAAACTTTACACCAAGTTACTATTCTCTTCTCAGATAGAGGGATTCCACATGGTTTTACTCACATGAATGGGTACGGTAGTCATACTTACAGTTTCATAAATGCAAAGGATGAAAGATTTTGGGTAAAATTTCATTTCAAAACACAACAAGGAATAAAAAATTTTACACAAGAAGAAGCAAATGAAATAGCAGGATCGAATCCAGATTGGGGTACACAAGATTTGTTTGAAAGAATAGAACGAAAAGAATTTCCAAAATGGACGGTCTATGTTCAAATCATGCCTGAAAAAGAAGCTGAAACCTATAAATGGAACCCATTTGATCTAACAAAAGTTTGGCCACATGCAGATTATCCACTAATTGAAGTTGGAGAACTCGAACTCAACCGAAACCCAGAAAATTATTATGCAGAAGTTGAACAAGCAGCTTTTGCTCCAGCGAACATAGTACCAGGGATAGGATTTTCTCCTGATAAAATGCTCCAAGGGAGAATATTTGCATACACTGATGCGCACAGATATCGCCTAGGTGCAAATTATGAAACCTTGCCAGTAAACAAACCAAAAGTGGAGGTACAGAGTTACCATAGAGATGGATTCATGAGACATGATGGAAATTTCGGGAAACAGGTAAACTATGAACCAAACACCATGGGAGGACCAAAAGAAAATCCACAATATAAGGAACCACCTTTGAAAATTTCAGGAGATGCAGATAGGTTTGGACAACCAATTGTAGATGCCGATTTTATTCAACCAGGCAACCTCTATAGAATAATGCCAGCAGATGAACAAGAAAGACTCATAACCAATATTGTTGGAAGCCTGAAAAAAGTTCCAATAGAGATTCAAAAACGACAGCTAGAACACTTTCTCAAAGCAGATCAATCATATGGAGAGAGAGTAGCAAAAGGACTTGGAATTGAACTATGAGATTATTTTTACTTTCTCTTTGTTCTTTTTTTATTTTAAAAAATAGGCAAAATCTTTAAGATTGATATAATTCAGAATAGTTCAATTATTTAAAGTTAGTTGGATTAAAAGATGGAATTAGAAACAGATATTCTTGTGATTGGAGGAGGAAGTGCCGGGAGCATGGCAGCTATAGTTGCCAAGGAACAAAATCCAGATATTGATGTGACAATAATTGAAAAAGCAGAAATCAATCGTAGTGGTTCAATAGCTCTTGGTATGGATGCACTTAACATTGTTGTGCAACCTGGAATAACTACTCCTGAGTTATACATGAACTCAGCACGAATAGCTACTGAGGGAATTTTAGATTACAAACCTAGTTACGTTATGGCAGAGAGAAGTTACTCTATTCTCAAGCGACTAGAAGGGTGGGGAATTCGTTTTCCTCGTGATGAAGAAAACAAATATATCTCTTTACAAGTTCATGCTAAAGGTAGCTTCCTATTGGAAATGGATTCTCCTGATTTGAAATTAGTTTTAGCAGAGAAAGTCAAAGAAGCTGGAGTGAGAGTAATAAATCGAACAATAGTTACAAAACTTTTGGTAAACAATGAACAAGTAATCGGAGCTATGGGTTTTAACATCAGAACTGGAGAATTTATTGTTTGTAAAGCAAAAGCAACTATTCTTGCAAATGGTGGTTGTGCTAGGTTCTCGCTTCCAAATTCTGGATATCTTTATGGAACATTTGACTACCCAGGAAATGCAGGAGATGGGTATTCCTTAGCATATAGAGCTGGAGCTCAATTAACTGGATTTGAGTTCACTCAATGTTCTCCTCTCATAAAAGACATTAATTGTCCTTTACTTTATATCACTTTAACTAGAGGAGCAGAAGTTGTTAATGCTCTTGGTGAAACCATTGATTTGGAATATGTTTCTACTCAAAATATGTTAAAGGAGCTTCGAGAAGGCAAAGGTCCTATTTTCATTAAGATGAATCATCTTCCTGAAGAACGAATACAAGATATTGAGAGGATACTATTTACAACTGAACGACCAATTCAGAAGAAATTCTGGGAAAACCGAGGTGTTGATTTCAGAGAAGGTCTTATTGAGTTGGGAGAAACAGAGTATCAACTCTGTGGTGGTCATGGTTTAACTGGCATAGTAGTCAATGAAAAAGCTGAAACTACACTTAAGGGGCTCTATGCAGCAGGTGATGTTGCTTGCGTACCATTACAACATCTTACTGGAGCTTTTGTTTTTGGCGAAGTAGCAGCAGAAGAAGCGGTAAAATTTGTTAATAACAATGATCTTGGTGAAGTTGACCAAAATCTGATCAAAGATGAAGAGCAGCGTCTTCTCAATGTTATGGATAATAACAAAAGTGGTTCAATATCTGTTAAAGATTTTGAATACAAAGTTAGAAGAACAATAAGTGATTATGCAATACCTCCTAAGAACGAAATAAAACTGAAGCGATTCTTGTGGTGGCTACCTAGGTTTAGAGATGATATGAAAGATATTCAAGTTACAGATCATCATGAATTAAGTAGATATGAAGAAATACAATTTATTCTAGATAGTGCAGAACTTTCTGTACACGCATCACTTGCACGTGAAGAAAGTCGTTGGGGATGGTTCCACCATAGAACTGATTATCCTGAAAAAGATGATGGGAATTGGTTAAAGCATGTTGTTCTTGAAAAAGGATTGAAATCAGGAGAAGTACAAACGCTTCTAGTTGATATTGAAAATGGAGGAGAACATTAATGCCCCTTATCGTTGATGAAGATCTATGTACTAGTTGTGGAGTGTGTGTAGATCGTTGTACAATGGATATCATAAGATTGAATGATGATGGATTCCCATACAAGAAATATGATGAATGCTGGTATTGTGGCGTATGTGAAGAAGATTGTCCTGAAAATGCATTAATTATAGACTTACCATTCCAAGTAAAGTAAATTTATCAATTTGAGAATCTGAAAATGATTTATAAACGTAACAGAGAATGATTTCAGTGATATGAGAATAAGGAAGATACTGAAATACCTTGAAGTGATCATACTTGTAGGTATTATACTTACACCAGCAATATTCTTCTCTATTATCTTTGCTCTAGATATGGGACCTCCGAGAGTAGACTTTAGAGAAGGCGATATTATTCAACTTAATATTACTCGTTTCTCCTTTGATCACAATATAACTAATTTGAATAATTACACAGTTACAGCAGGGATTTACATGAATCCCATACTTTACTTTGAAGAAGGAAAAGAGTATGATGTATGGGAAAAGAATTTTGCTTATGACGATTTCATTCTTTTTGAAGGTAACTCAGCATCAGGATTACTGTTCAGTTTTCATGTTGATTCAATAAATAAAAAGAAAACAATAGCTAATCTTACTCTAGATTCTAACAACAGATCATTTTCTGTGGGCTTATTTGAAGGTGCCCAAATAGCTCCACCATTCTTCGAACCATCTTTAGCTGTAGGTTTAACCTTCAGATCTTTGATTTATAACACAACTTATATTCATTGGAGAGTTTACTTCGTATTTTCTACTTCAACAACTAGAGCTGACCTTAATTATCACTGCAATCATTATGCTACAGGTTATGGATGGGCAAAGGAATATAGGAATGTATTTAGCGCTGTTTGGCAACTTGGATCAGCTCTTGCTTACGCAACATATAGATTAAGAATAGGAGAAGATAGACTTCAAGAAGTAGATGCAAGATTTTTAGGTGTAGAATGTTTTAACAACCCAGGTTTAGCCTTTTCATCCAATATGTCTGCTTACTCAGAATTACCTGGATATTCTCATTGGGATTATTATTTCTCATATGAATTGAAGTACTTTAGAGGAGTAGTAGAGATTTGATTTTTGAAAAATTAAACACAAAAATAAAAGAAATTCAGTTCAAGAAGATATATTATATCTACTTACTTTACTTATTAGCCAGTATATCTGTTATTATTTGTATAATAATTACGTTTGAAGATATGTACTTCTTTCTCTTAATATTTCTAGGTGTTGCGCTTTTCCTAAGAATAACTAATATTGTTCTCAAAAGAATAATTGGGGATGAACCAGAAAAGAAATCTACTGATTGGAAGGTTCTGAGACAACAACTAACCCAAATTCTTGCAGAGAGTAAGATACTTCTAGACTCTGCAGTAGAACTAAAAGGTGATGAAGTATCCGCAGTTATTTTATCAGAAAAACAAGTTAATGGTAATTTCTTCGAAGAAAATGAGAAGTTAATAGAATCTATTCGTAAAACTGGTATAGATGGTTTGCTAATCTTATTATTCTTACTTCAACAACAACCAGCTATATCATCAGTAAGAGCTATACAAAAATCTCTAAAACTCCCTTTAGCTTCAGCCTACAGACATTTGCAGAAGATGTCAGAATTTGAACTAGTTACTACTTATTATACACCTGATAAACCTAGCAAGGCACTATACAAAATAACAGATGAAGGAAGTTCTCTAATAATAAAATTATATGAACTAATTGGTGGAACTATGTTACCCCTTCATGATCTGGATTTTGAAGATTCTAGGATTGAAATAGAAACATAGCTATCATGTTGTTAATTGATAAAAGAAATGAGAAAAAATTAGCTGAATTTTCATCTATTACTTTCAAGATTCAATTGTAAAGTGAGAGTAAGATATGTATTTTCATTTTGAAAATCTGAAGATGATTTAAAAATGCATAAGAGATTAGGTTTATTGAAATGAAGATTGAAAAAATCCTAAGATATTCTGAGCTTGTATTACTAATAGGGATAATATTAGTCCCCATAGTTTTCTATTCTACACCCCTAAGTATTGATGAAAGACCTCCTAAAGTAGGTCTTAAAGAAGGAGATATTATTCGATTGACATTAACAGATTTTTCTTTTGAGTACAATCTATCTACAGTGGGGGAGTATAACGTCACTCCAGGAATCTATCTGAATCCTGTTATTAATTGGGATGATTTAGAAGAGAAAAAGGTCTATGCACCAGAAGATTTCACACCTGTATTAAGT
>MEHH01000139.1 GCA_001940755.1 Candidatus Heimdallarchaeota archaeon AB_125 | reverse complement strand
TTCCTCTCCAACTAGTTTTGATTCTAGAACACTTTCACTTTCAGCCTGATTTGTCAGTGTTGAATATGAAGTCATCATTTGTTCGAAAGTAGTATTTTCATCATAGTAGTTTCTCGTGAGATTATCAAAGTTTTCAAAGAAATTGATGAATGTTTCATTGTTGGTAATCAAAACTGTAGCATTATAATCAACTACACCAATTTCACTACTAAAATTTACAGTCGTAGTTGCTTGAGGTTTGTTGACAAATGCAATTCCCAAAGTAGGATCAAAAACGGATTGTGTGCTTTTATAATCATAAGAAACCTCATAATCCATAGCCCTATTTAAGCCTATAATAGGTCCTAGCATTAATCCCAAGAAAATCATAAAGATTCCAAATAATGTTAATTGTCTCTTTAGCAAAACCCAGAACGTTTGAAGACTCGTTACAAATTTCTTCCGCTCTTCTTTTGGTTTTTGCTTTTTCCTTCTGAAAGCTGGAAACAAAATTACCACCATCCACACTATAAATAAAATGATATGAAATGTAAATTGAGCAATATAGAGGTCTAAAAATTCTCCATAGATTGATTGTAATTGTTCTTGAGTCATATCAATGAAAAATATTCCCTGTCCTTCAGTCATTGAATATATTGACCAATCTGGTATTAGACCCACAAATGTTAGAGGCAAAAATAACCAAGCTTCATTTCTAAATCGAAGATAGATTGAAAGATCGTATAGATTATTGTCTATTGGCCAGAATAGTAATAATGGTCCCCAACTAAGATCTAGAAAAATATGTATTAACCACATGAGTGAAGCAAGTTTTACAAATCTTACTGTTTTTTGGGTTGTAGATTCAATTGGACTAGCATCTTTATGAATCTTATCGATTACTAGCATACTGAGAAGAAGAAATGTTGGAATAATCAAACTGTGTGTGTAGGTTCTATGATATCCAAAAAGTAAGTCTATATCTGGGAGCAATGCTACTAGATTAATAATTATAAACTCCCATCTATGTTCTTTATAATATGCTTTATTCTTTTTCGATAGTAATAACCAAACAATGAGACCTTGAACAGCTAGATGTGTAGGTGTATATGTCATTTACTTCACTTATTGTTAGTTTTGTTAAATTTAAACTTACTTATTATTATTGTGGAGACATTATTGAGGAGACCGAGAAATAGTCCATACTAGCGAATAAACTCAAATAAGGATGCTACTAAATGTAAAACATTGATAAGAAGGAACAAATAATGATTAGTCGAATTTGGCACGGATGGACTTCGCTCGAGAACGCTGAAGCTTATGAATCACTTCTCAAGAGCGAAATTTTTTTGGGTATCAAAAACCGTAAAATTGATGGATTTAAAGGAATTCAACTTCTACGTCGTAATATTGGTGATGAAGTGGAATTTATTACAATAATGAGGTTTGATTCATTGGAGGATGTTAGTGCTTTTGCAGGAGAAGATTATGAGTTAGCAGTTGTTCCACCAAAAGCAAGAGCTTTACTTTCACGTTTTGATGCAAGGTCTCAACATTATGAAGTTAAAGCCGAAGATAAATGAAATCTATGGAGAGGTTAAAATTGATTGATATTTTTCTGTGTATTCAACCTGAGATATTGTTGTTTATGTTTTTATACTAATAAATGGTAATATCTATTGAAAACAAAACTAAGACTAAGTAAGACTTATTACTTTGATTATAAAATGAAGTTTATAGCGATAGGGTAGAATAAAAATGGTTGTAGATATGCCATCTAGCACTAATGAAAGATTCAGGGAGTTCTTTCAAGCATATCAGGATGAAAATGGAAGACATTTTTATGTTGAACAAGTTCAAAAAATGTCCTTAGAAGGCCTTTTATCTCTGTTTGTAAATTATGATGATTTGTTACGTTTTGATCCTGAGTTAGCTAGATTGTTACGTGAAGAACCCGAAGAAACAATAAAAATTGCTGATGATGCCTTAATCGAAGTTTTAAAGATTGAAGATCCTATTTACGCAGCTAGTGAAGAGACAAAAGGATTATTTCACGTTCGATTTTCAAATCTACCTGATTTAATAGATCTTAGAAGATTAAGATCAGTTCATCTAGGCAATTTGATTGCTGTTGAAGGAATTGTTATTAGACAAAGTGTAGTTAAACCTCTTCTAATTGAAGGAGTTTTCCAATGTGTAAGATGTTCTCAAGTTCATTATATTCAGCAAGAAGGAGGATATTACGCAGAACCTCCGAAGTGTATAAACCCAAACTGTGGAAAAAATGGACCTTTCAATCTCATTACAGAACAATCCACATATACTGATTACCAAAAAATTACAGTCCAAGAGAAACCAGAGAGTTTACCACCTGGACAAATACCAAGAAATGTCCCAGCTAGGTTAATTGGAGATTTAGTAGATACAGTCAGAGCTGGGGATAGAGCAGTTGTTTCTGGAATACTTCGAATGAAAGTCAAGGGAATACAAAGAGGTAAAATGGCAACATTTGATCCTTGGCTAGATGTGAATTTTGTTTCTTCAAGAGAAATGGAATTTGAGGATATTGATATTGATCCCGATACAGAGCAAGAGATTTTGGATCTCTCTACTGACATCAATATCCATAGGAGGATAGTCAGATCTATAGCTCCTTCCATTTATGGAATGGAAACAATCAAAGAAGCTTTAGCTACTGTTTTGTTTGGGGGAGTATCAAGAGTTGCTCCAGATGGAATGAAACAAAGAGGGGAATCCAATCTATTAATGATAGGTGATCCTGGAGTCGCAAAATCGCAATTATTGCAGTATGTTCATCGTCTTGCTCCAAGAGGTTTGCTGACCTCAGGAAAAGCTAGCTCTGCAGCAGGTTTAACAGCTGCAGTGATCAGAGATGCTGAAACAGGAGAATTTGGTTTAGAAGCAGGGGCTTTAGTGCTGGCTGATAGAGGAGTTTGTCTAACTGCAGATACAGAAATACTTCTCTCATCAGGTAAAATCTCTACAATAGAGGAAATTGTTGAGGAAGATCATAAGGGTGAAGTTATATCTTTTAATCCAGATTCATTTAGCTTAAATTCAAACAAGATAATCAATACATCAAAAAGAATTAGCAATGATGTTTATCAGTTGGAATTCTCATCAGGAGATATTCTCAAAGCTACAAAAGAACATCCTTTACCTACATGGGATAATGGTCTTGTATGGAAAGAAGTAGAAGAATTAAAATCTGGTGATATAATCATAGATTTTAGAAACTACCCATTTCCAGAATCAGTAGATAATAGTGAAACTGAATATCCCCTCTCTGAAGAATTAGCAGAGATTTTAGGTTTAATAGTTACTGATGGGAATCTATCCAAAGAGAAATATAAGATATCCTTTTACTCAAAGTCTGAAGAACTACTACAAAGATATAAGTTCTTAGTTGAACAAATTTTTGGTTTGCGAACCGGTAATTATGTAGATAAAAGAAATATGGTTACAAGGCTTTATTTTGATAATAAACAGGTTCATACATTTCTAAGAAATTTAGGAATCCCTAACATTAACAAATCTAAAACTCCTTGTATTTTACCAAATATTATAGATGCTCCTGCGACAATTATACATGCATTTCTATCGGGAGTAGTTAATGGTGATGGTTCTGTTTCCAATCGTAAATATGGAGGAATCATTGATATTGTAGTGGGAAATAAAGAAACAGCTGTTTTCTATCAAAAACTCCTGAGGAAAATTGGAATTGCTGCCAGATTAAACAAATTAAAGCAAAAAGGAGGAGGAGTAGTTGCTGATGGAGATTATACCACGTATAAAGTTTCAATAACTGGTGTTTCAAATATTAAGAAATTCAATCCTGATAAATTAATATCTTACAAGAAGAAAGCTTATCAAAAAATTGTAAGAAGACAAGACAAATCAGATAAAATATATAAAATCGACAGAATAATCCAGTCTCTATCTTCATTAATACCTCATGGAAGCAAATCCATCTTATATAAAAATAGCATCAGAAAAAGTCAGTTAAAATCATTAGGAATAAACAAAGAAAACATTAGAAACGCTTTGGAAAAACTATCAAAATTCAAGGAAGTAAAACAAAGTTCAGAATATATTTTGCTATCAAAAATTATCGAAAATGATGTCCATTTTATTATTCTTAAAGATAAAACCAAAATTGAATCACAGACTGTATACAATCTTGAGATTGATAATGATAACACATTTTTTGGAAATTTCATTCCAGTTCATAATTGTTTAATTGATGAATTTGACAAAATGAATCCTGTAGATAGATCTTCTATACATGAAGCGATGGAACAACAATCTTATCATCCTAGTTTTGAGATATCCTTTTTAAACGGCTATAAACGTCAAATTGGAAGTTTTGTCAATGACTTATTCTCCGAAAATGAGAAAAGTAAAATTAAAGGTAAGGATTGTGAGATACTTTCAGTAGAAAACATGGCATATGAAGTACTGACTACAGATTTTAAGAAAATTTATCCTACAAATGTAAATAGAATCAGTCGCCACCTAGCACCAGATCACTTCATCAAAATAACTTATTCCAATGGTAGAGACATAATAGTAACACCTGAACACCCTGTATTCACAATAGTTAATGGTGAAATCCAAACTGTAGATGCAGATAAAGTAACAGAAAATATGTTCATTCCAGGAGTTCAAAAATTAAGCTTTAAGAATAGTTCTTCACTAGTAACAGATTATTCAAGAGGTATAAAGGAAGTTTCACTCCCTGATGAAATAACAGACGACCTAGCAAAATTCCTAGGTTATTATACTGCTGAGGGTTACTCCTATAAAGGATCCTCCTTAGAAGTTGGTTTATGTAATACAGATCCTGTAATTATTGATGATATGATTGATTGTATCAACTCTACTTTCAACATTGAACCTATTGACTATACTCAACAGAACAGAACAGTCCGAATAATCTCAACAGATATTTACAATTATCTTACCGAAAACTTTCCAACAACTTTTCAAAAGAGTTATAAAAAACGAATTGACAAGAAGATATTCTGTACGGAAAGAAGTATGAGAATCGAATTCCTCAGTGCTGCTTTTGCAGGTGATGGTTCAGTCGAAAGCACATCAATTGCATATTCAACTGCATCAAAAGGATTAGCTCAAGATTACCAGGATCTTCTTTTAACATTAGGAATCAGCTCTAGAATCACTAGTGAAATTTATTCATACGGTAAAAATAAAGAACATCAAAGAACACGATATAAGGTATATATTAGAGGAGATAGTTTAACTAAGTTTGCTTATCAAGTTATTAGAAATCCTGAAACAAATCCTAAATTAATGAAACTTATATTTAATAGTAATAATAGAAATAGAAAACACAATGTTCTTCCGCCAGATGCAGCTAATCTCATCATTAGTAGTCTACATGACCTAGGACTTAGCTACAATGGTTATTTCTATCAGCACTTAAAAAACAGTTATGGGATAACTGTAGAAACTATTGACAAATATTATATTGATTTATCAAATAGATTACAATTATTACAAAGTAAAACCGATTACTTCAAAACTTCTCAAGAACTTAGAATTTATTTGGGTTATTCAGTAAGTAAAATGGCTAAATTTGTAGGTATTTCTAGAGGTACGCTTGCAAAATATGAAAGAGAAAACAAACCTGATTTGCTTCCTAAATATAAACATGTTTTAGAAGATCAGCTGGAAAAAGTGAGAAACAGTCTACAAGAGCTTGATTACCTTCGAGAGTTCAGATGGTTAAGAATCAAGAAACTCGAGAAAATTAAGAATGAAGGAGAATTTGCAACAAAATGGGTCTATGACGTTACCATAGAACCAACAGAGAATTTTATAAGTCACGGACTTATTCTGCACAACACTGTAAGCATAGCCAAAGCAGGAATTGTTGCTCAATTGAATGCTAGAACATCAGTAATTGCAGCTGCTAATCCTAGATTTGGCAGATATGAAGAAACCAGACCACCAATCGAAAACATAAATCTTCCTGCGACCATTTTATCTCGTTTTGACCTCATTTATGTAATCCGTGATGAACCAGATGCGGATACAGATAGAAGAATGGCTAGACACATTTTGGAATTACGAAGAGGTCATGTCATTGAAGACACTGAACCAACAATTGACATAGATCTACTTAGGAAATATGTTAGTTATGCGAAACAACATATTCAACCATCTCTTACTGATGATGCTATGGAGAGAATTGAGCAGTTCTATCTAGGTTTGAGGAAGGAAACAGATGAAACTTCTGCTATCGCAATAACACCAAGATATTTGGAAGCTATAATTCGATTATCTGAAGCACAGGCTAGAATGGCCTTAAAAGAAGATGTAACAATTGACCATGTAGAAGCAGCAATAAATCTTTTAGTAGCATCACTCGAAAAAGTTGGTAAAGATCCTGTAACTGGTCGAGTTGATATTGATTATCTTTTATCAGGAACAACCAAAACTTCACGTTCTAAAATGCAAATAATCATAGATATTATGAAAGAAGAATCAAGAGTAGGAAGCTCAGATGTTGTGTCTATTAGGCGAATTAAAGAGTTAGCTAAAGAACAGAATATAGATGATGAGTTTGTAGACCGAGTGATTACTCAACTTCGCAGTAATGGAGAGATTTATTCTCCAAGCGATGGTTTTGTAAAATTAGCTTAATAGTACGTGGTTGAATAATGAAAATTGAGGATCTTCCAATACCTGATTCAATTAAAGAACAACTGAAAGAAGAAGGAATAACCTCACTTTATCCACCACAAGAAGAAGCAGTTAAAAAGGGTCTTTTTGATGATACCAATTTGGTGATTGCAATACCTACAGCATCAGGAAAAACCTTGCTCGCATTATTTGCATGTATTAAGAAACTTACTGAAACTGGTTTGAAAACTCTATATCTCTCACCACTAAGAGCTTTAGCATTCGAGAAGTATATGGAATTCAAATCTTATCTCGACCCATTGAATAAGCGAACTATTTTACTGACTGG
The DNA here is from genome assembly GCA_001940755.1 of Candidatus Heimdallarchaeota archaeon AB_125. Classification (GTDB taxonomy): domain Archaea; phylum Asgardarchaeota; class Heimdallarchaeia; order Heimdallarchaeales; family Heimdallarchaeaceae; genus UBA460. The sequence goes on along the minus strand of MEHH01000139.1, from coordinate 241 downwards.
TGATTATGATGAAGAAGATACCAGAGCTAAATATGCTGACGTAATAATTGCTACGAATGAAAAAATAGATTCAGCTATAAGACATCAAGCTAGATGGTTGAACAAGATAGGATTAATTGTAACAGATGAAGTACATCTTATTAATGATTCATCCAGAGGACCTACTTTAGAGGTAGTTATAGCTCAATTAAGACAAGTATGCGATGCCCAGATTTTAGCATTAAGTGCAACTATAAGAAAT
>MEHH01000138.1 GCA_001940755.1 Candidatus Heimdallarchaeota archaeon AB_125 | reverse complement strand
AATCATAGTGCTGCTCATGTCATGGCAGGAGCAGTTGTTGACTTATTTCCAGATGCTAAACCTACAATTGGACCAAGTATCGATCCTGTAGGATTCTATTATGATTTCTTTGTAGAAAATCCATTTACTCAGGAGGATATAGACAAAATCCAGAAAAGAGTGGAAGAAGTTATCCAAAAAAACTCTGAATTTGTAAGAGATGAGATGTCTCTTGCAGATGCAATAAAATACTATGAAGAGGTTGACAAAAACAAATTCAAAGTTGAAATTCTGAAAGAAACAGAAGCTGACAAAGTATCTTTCTACTCTCATGGAGAAGGCAACTTCAAAGACTTATGCAGAGGACCACATGTTCCCTTTGCTGGAAGAATAAAAGCAATAAAAATTCTTAATGCTTCTTCAGCCTTTTGGAGGGCTGATGCAGATAGAGAATCTCTCCAAAGAGTTTATGGTGTAGCTTTAAGTAACGAAAAACAACTCAAGAAGCATTTGGCTATGCTGGAAGAAGCAAAAAAGAGAGACCATAGAATATTAGGTTCTCAATTAGATCTGTTTGGAACTGCAGATGAATGGGGTCCAGGAATGCCTCTTATTTATCCAAAAGGTGCAATTATCTTAGATACCTTGAAAGATTTTTGGAAGAAAGAGCATCGAAAAGCTGGATATGAGCTAGTGCAGACTCCTCATATCTACAAAGAGAATGTATGGCAAACAAGTGGTCATACTGAGTATTTCTTAGAGCATATGTTTCCAGTAGATATGAGAGGAGAGCAGTGGTACGTTAAACCTATGAATTGTCCGGGACATATGATGATTTACAATCGAAAGGCTTATTCTTATCGAGAACTCCCAGTAAGATTTGGTGAAATGGGTACTGTTTATAGATATGAGCTTTCAGGAGCGTTACATGGACTTTTCAGAGTTAGGAGCATTACTCAAGATGATGCCCATATCTTCATGCTCCCTGATCAACTTGAAGATGAAATAGTTAGAGTAATCGAGTTAGTAGAACACTTTTACAAAGTCTTTGGTTTTCAAAAATGGGAATATTTCCTTAGCACTAAACCTGAAAAATCAATTGGAACTGATGAAGGATGGGAACATGCCACTAATTCTTTAATGAGAGCTATTGAAAGGACAGATCTTCCTTACAAAGTAAAGGAAGGTGATGGAGCTTTCTATGGACCTAAAATTGATGTGGATGTTATGGATGCTCTAGGTCGAAAATGGCAGCTTGCTACAATACAAGTAGATTTCAATCTCCCAGAAAGATTCGATACTAATTACATTGGTGAGGATAGCCAAAAACATAAACCGTTTGTAATACATCGAACTATCTTCGGAGCAATGGAAAGATTCCTAGCTATTATTGTAGAGAACTATGCTGGAAAAATGCCCGTTTGGTTGAGCCCAGTTCAAGTAGAAGTAATACCAATTACTGATCAACACATTGAATATGCAAAAAGTGTTGTTGAAGATTTATTAAAAGTAGGAATTAGAGCTGAAGCTGATCTTAGTGGAGACAGAATGGAATATAAAATAAGACAAGCAACAATAAACAAAGTTCCATATATTATAAATGTTGGAGATAAAGAGATTGAATCTAAAACCATTGCTGTTAGATCTCGTGGAAACAAAGTTGAGTTTGAGGTCAAGATTCCGGATTTCATAGATAAAGTTATCAAACAAATAGAAAATTATGAATGATTTGAGAAATCATTCTTCTCTTATTTTTAAAAATCAAAATAGAATAAATTGGGAATTAATTCCCGTTTTGAAGCTTTTCGCTTTCTTCTTCAATGTGAGCAATTTTAATGCCAAGACTATCCATTAGTTGGAAGCACCAACCTAGCCAGACATTAACAAAACCCATTGCTCCTGCATCAACTACACCAGCTTCTTTCAAAACTGGGAGTAGATTTGGAGTGTTTTCTAAGGATTTGACAGCAGTTAAATAAGTTTCAGTAATCATCTCTGTCCAGTCACCACCTTTCTCTGCGATGGATTTAGCAACAGCTGCAGTATCCTTAATTACAGTAAGAATGGTTCCTTCAGTAGGGTGCAGTACGGCATCATAAGCCCATTCACTTCCCTCAGCTAAAGCTTTAGCAAATATATCTATATCTACAGTTTCACGTTCTTCAATTTCAGAACTGAAACCTTGGAAGAATTGAGAAATGATTACACCAGAATTTCCTTTGGCACCTAAGAAACTACCTTTTGTGATAAGTTGACATGCTTCTGCAATAGAAGCTGGATCAACCTCATCAAATTGTTCAACAACAGTTCTTATTGTTAAAAACAGATTGACTCCTGTATCACCGTCAGGAATTGGAAAAACATTGATAGCGTTTAGTTCTTCTTTTGTTTGCTCAAGATTATGAGCAGCAGTAATCATCATTTTTTTGAGGGTTTTGCCATCGATTTTAGTACTTGGTTCCATCATTTTTTAGCCCCACGATGCTAAACAATTACCTTTCGCAGTTTATGTTAAGTAATGGAGTATTTAATACTTCCTTGCTTATATGAACATAAAATATTGCGTTTTCTGTAAATGTATTTATGTCAGTTTGTAATTGCAAGTCATCCTTTTAAAAACCTATCCTTCAAGCAATATTATATAGCCATAAAACATTGAAATTCTGGAGAAATAGCCCAAATTAGTAAAAATGAAGAAAAGAAAAAAAGTGGTTACTCTAGTAATAATGCAGGCTTCATTGGTCTAGCTTTGCTAGCTTTGTTTTGAGGATCATGAATTTCTTTGTCATCAGCCATATGAATCAGAATCTCAGAATTATTGAACCGTTTACTTAGATATTCTTTATATCCTTGAATGGCTTTTTTCTGATTTTCGGGAGCTAACATTTCTATTCGGAATATAGTTGGATCTTTTAGCATTTGTTTTGCTTCATTTGCAATATTTTTCATATGTTTGTTTAGTATCTTATTCTCTTTTGCAGATGACATTATTTTTCCTATTTGCACAGCTTCATCTTTGAATAACTTGGTTGCTAAAGAGTATAATTCATTCTTCCATTCAGCATTAATGTAGATATGAATTTTATTTGGTTTTGTTTTTACTAATTTCACAATCTGATCAATGTCTTCTAGCAAATTTGTCATGAATTTTGCTTGGAGAGCAAATAGATAATCTTCCTTGTCAATAGCTATTTTCGGCATTTGTTTTAATGAAATATAATCAGTATTACCCATTCTTTCATTTAGTTCTTCACAAATGTGAGGAATAACGGGAGCCATTATAACAACAATCATCTCTATCACTTCTTTGAGAACTGCTTGTTTTTCTTCTTCAGAAACATTTGCTGCTAACTTATGATATTCATCTAAAGCTTTTATGTTTGTATAATAGCCATCCAGGATATAATCTCGAGCATTAAATTTCTCAATTTCCTCTAGTGCTTTCTTTAGATTGGTTTTTACTGATGAAAGCAAAACTTTCGATGGGAATGAGTATTCAATTTTTGCATCTCTATTTACATCTAAAACACTTAGTGCATACTCCCAGAACTTTTTCAATCTCTGTTGGGCAAATTTCACTTCAGTGTCTTTCCATTCCAATACTGTTTCAGGTGTAGCAATTGAAGCTAAATGTAATCTTGTCAAATCCACACTGTATTTACTTGAAACTTCTGCTATTTGAATTACGTTTGGCTTACTTTTGCTCATAGCTTCGCCAAAACGACTTAACATATCATTTAAAGAGAAAGCTGGTAGCCAATATTTCTCAGGAAATATAGCTACATGGTGAAAGATTGCAAACGATAAGTGATTTGAAATATGATGAACTGCTGTGTGTCGTAAGTCATTTGGATACCAGTATTCGAATTCCGCTTTTATACTTTCAATAATATCTTCTGCTACAGCAGTAATTTTGCTTACTTCTTTTATATCCCCTTCATTTAGAAATACATAATCAAAGAACTCAGGTTTTAATTGACTAGGTTCAATATTGTTTTGATGTATTTGTCGAACAATTGTATAAAAGGACATATAAATAACTGAATCACTTAATGATTCAATAATCCATCCTTCTCCTTTTGTAAATGGAAATTCTGTTCCTAACCCTCTTCTTCGTACACAAGGTCTTTTGTCTAACCAGTTAAAGGTGTTCTCAAAACTTTGTCGATATTTTCCTGGAGTTATGAACATTTGATTTAATGCTTTAAAAGCATCCTTTTTCCAATTTTCATTTCCATAATGTAAGAAGTATTGATCTTGGATTATCGCTGCAATTATTTGTCCTCCACATCTACATATAGCCTTTGTTGATGTTTCATAAATAGGTGATGCTCGGTTAATATCAAATAAAGTATCTGCAACTCTATCTTTAGCAACTTCGACTTTCAGTCCTTTGTATTCATCTGTATTTTCTTTCATAATTCCAGAGTAAAATTCGTCTCTGTAAATTGTTTGAGTTGCTTCTTCTAATTCTGCAATGTCACTTTGTGATTTTATACCCATTTTTTTGCAAATCTCAACTGCAGGAAATTCACCATAACCCTTTACCTCAATTAATGAAATTGGCTCAATCTGCTTCAAAAATTCAGAATCTAATCCATATTTTTCTATGGTTATTTCATCTTTTTGTAAATCAGCTAAAGCTGCATGATCATAGGGGGCATGTCCAGGAACACTGTATACTACACCAGTTGCATGATCAGTATCCACGAAAGATGCAGGATATATTGGTATTTTTTTCTCAGTAATAGGAACTTCAACAATTTTGTTTATTAGCTCTTTTCCTTTTAATTGTCTAATCACATCGATTTCATGATTTTGCTCAATCAATTTCTTAGTAGCTTCTTTGGAGACAATCCATTTTTCTCCATCTATTGAGATTTCTTCGTAAATTGCATCAGGATGAATCCAAACATTGGTTGCTCCGTAAATCGTTTCAGGCCTTAAGGTGGCAGCAACTAGAAATATATTTGAATCAAGAATGAATTTGATACCAACAAATTCAGTTACTTCTACTTTTATCTCATCTCCAGCTTGAATGTCATCCTCACCGACAGCATTTTTATCGTTAACACACCATAGGATGGGATAATTTCCTCGTGTAATTAGATTTTTATCATCCAATTTGATGTACTGCCATTCTATGAATTTATTATAATCAGGATCTCCTGTAGAGAATTGTCTAGTTGTATCAAGAGAGTATCCCATTCCAAGGAAATCTTTGATTATTTTTTCTGAAAAATAGTCTGCTACATTTTCTGGTTCTGCAAAAGAAGCTATTAATTCCTCAATTCTTTCCTTGTTATCTTCATATATTGCGATAAACTTTCGGTATCTGTTCCATTCAGCTTCATCATTATTCTTTAATTTCCAAGATACTGCGAGAACAGGAGTTCCAGTTATATGAAAGCCCATAGGCCACAAAACATTAAATCCTTGTTGTCTCTTGAATCTAGCAAAAATATCTCCTAATCCATAAGTACGAGCATGACCTATGTGAAGAGGAGCAGTTGCATACGGATAAGAAACTGTCAGAAACCATTTAGGTTTTGAGCTATCTACATTTCCAATAAATATCTGGTCTTCTTGCCATTTCTTTTGCCACTTTTTTTCAATTTTACGTATCTCTTCTAGGAACGTTGTCAATATATTTCACCATCTTTTGTGCTAATTCTAATCTTAAAGGAACAGCTAGTATATCTCTCTTCTTCCAGAAACGGAATTTGATTATTAAAAGCGTTATCTTTAGACATAATTACGCTGTTAAAGAAACGAAAAAAATGGAAACCACTAATACAGATATCCTTTCTATTTGTTAAGAAGAACGCGATACCCCATTTTGGTCTCCTAAATATAATGACACATCATTCATTTATTAAACTTTTGAAGAAAAAGAAAAACGTTTCAATCTAACTGCTTAGATATTATTGGTTTAAATGCAAGATATTTTTCAACTAATGCAGAAATATCTGCTTCCACTAAATTGGGGGATAAATCATCAAGAAGATTTCTTACTGCTTGTCGTAAATAGGTGGTAGGAATTCTACTACACAAGAAACAAACAAAACCATCCTTCGTTTCAATCATAAGAGAAGAATCTCCTAAATCTATCTCTTTTGGATAAACTTCTTTCCCTATTAATTCTCCAGCGAACTCTGAAAATGCAGTAGTAACACTTAGTATAGTATGACCTCTTACTTTCAGTTTCTTCTTTGCAGATGCTGAATAAATAGATGACCCAGCCTTATCAAAGATATAGATTGAATGAATCTCTGTTGAATAATAGAAGGCTTCTATACCTCCCATGTAAATAGAGATACAAATAACTAGAGCCCCAACAGCAACTGATCCCCATTCCATATGTAATAGCATTATTTCCCCAGTAACCACATAGATTATTCTAGTTGTTGCGAATAATAAAGCACTGATGAAATATGCTATTATTACACCCAGCATCATAATTTCAATAACTCTTTGATGCTTCTCTTCCACGAATACTCTTTGCTTAATCAAATATACAAGAAAAATTATACCCGCAAATAACGCTAATCCAGTGTCAAATACTACCCATGTTATACTTGTTTGTGCCAAATAGAAATAATAGTTTCCTCCCATAACAGGTAACAGAGCTACAGAATAATCTCCTGAGACTGTTAAACCTACTACTCCTCCAAAAAGAAAGATAGCTATGGAGATAATTATTGGATTTAACCTCTGTCTAGGACTTACTGTTAGTGCAAATAGGACAGTTGCGATCATCCCTACCATACTGATTATGGTAGCAAATCTTGAAGCAAATAAAGCATCTGTTTCTCTGGCTCTCTGACTTAAATATACAATAAAGATATTGCTAATTATCCATCCCATAATGCAGAATATAATAGATAGAAAGAAATAAGCTGATAATGAAGATGTTCGTATCTGTTTACCAATTACAAGAATTGCCCCCAAGAGTAGAAAGAAAATAGATACTATCCCAATACCATATGAAATCCAAACCATGAGTATCAAAATATTTGGAGTTTTATATATCTTTGGCCTAATTTTGAAGTTTTCACTCTTTAGATTACAAAATCTTCTTTGTCGACATCTCTCTCTTCCAATCCAAGTCTAGATACTTTAAATTTTGATCCTCCAAATAGTTCTGTCTTCCTGCGCTGTGCCTCCTCTTCTCCTACTAGTTCTTCTAGCTTGACGAGGTACTTAATGATCCGTCTCTTCGCGTCAGGCTTTTCTTTAACAGCATCCTTATGCTTGTCCTCGATGGTCTGTTCCTTCTCC
>MEHH01000137.1 GCA_001940755.1 Candidatus Heimdallarchaeota archaeon AB_125 | reverse complement strand
AATTGGCCTTACCCTTGACTGTCTGATCCTCCTGCAACCAGGCAAGGAGTTCTCGCGCCTCCCCCTTGTTCAGCGCTTTTTTAGTCCGGTTTCCTTTCTTGGTCCAATTGAGTTTTTTTGTAAGCCTCTCCTCCATGACCTCAAAGGGTGAGATATAGCCAGGTATTATCTTAGAAATCCCAGAGAAGAATCGCTTGAGTCCCCGGACTCTTAAATAGGCCGTGTTCCGGTCAACGCGCTTCACTAGGCTGTCATAGTAGCCCTCAATGTGGCCAGGTGTAACCTGAAGAGGATTTAATCCACCAGTGTATTTATAGAGCTGCTTGATGGCTATTAGATAGGACTTGTAGGTATTCGGGGCAAGACCTGCTCCACGGAGAAGGTAGTTTTCCACATCCTCAAAGCTCCGGATTCGCTCAAACAAGCCTCGAGCTTTTCGCAGAGCCTCGAGGACATTAGGAAAACATGATTGGATTTGGCGAAGAGCCTCAACGGGCTCTTCGAGTAGGATAATATCGTTCAATTTGCACTCCTCGGAATAGTGCGCCTCGGATAATCGAAGTGCCAGGGCAACCGTTCCGAGGTCCGGCTTTCGGGAGCTACCCTATCCCTGGCAAGCCTATTATGGCTTGCGCCGCTTCTTCTTTTCAAGGGCTTTCTTCAATACTTCCTGTCCTACACTCTCTTTCATAAAACGAATAAATTCTGCTTTCATGGTAGTGCCTTTTTGTGCACAGGTGGCTTTAAAGCTATTCTTCAATTCATCTGGTATGTTCTGTAATATTACTGTCGCCATAATAAATATTATATACATTATCTAAGCAATGTCAAGCACTGATTTAAGAAAAAAACCCTCAGACGCTGCTAAAGGGGTCTATTTTCAACTTTCTCCCCCACCCTGGTGTTACATGATACCCCCAAAAAGACAACCTTTGAGACAGTTTTCACGGATTTACTGGATATGTAGAGATTTACCGGAAAAAGGCAAATAGCATTGAAATCGTATTGCTTCCGGTAGGCCTGAGCCTGAACTAAAAGCATCTTCATCTGATGTATCATTTTCCTTGAAATTATATATAAAGTAAACATCAAAATATGAGTCTACAATATCTGATAGATTAAATGTAAAGGTTGCAGAGCTGCTTCCACCTTCAATATTTATATCTTGGAGAGTTAGGTTTTCGTATGTGAAGTATGTTTCTCCAGTAATTTCGGCGTCTACATTTATCTCATAGAAAGCTACTATATCAGTTCCAAAAATATCAGCTGTCATTGTTACACCTATTTCAAATAGATCTCCTATTTTGTATTTCTCTGAAGCTAAATCTGGTTCGAAAGTAAATTTTGTTCCATTTGGTCTGGTTATTGACCATGTTGCTGTTCCAGCTAAAATTTGAGTAGGTAGGAAAATTAAGAGTAATGTAGTAAATATTAAGTACATATATTTTTTCTTCATTTAGTACACCAAACTCAATATTCTCTACTAATGTTAAAAGGATTCTGTATAAAATATATAATTCGTTTTTTCACATAAATTACTCAATAGACTTAAATTTCTGAAACCAATCATAGTATTTGTAATGTCATTCGTATCTTGTAAGAACTGTGGATCAGTAACAAAATCTGAAGATAAATATTGTAGGGTCTGCGGAGACAGTTTAGAAGATGCAGAAACAGTAATATCTAACTCAGAAGCAATAAAACAGCAAACTTTTTTCTGTCCTAAATGCAATATTGAAAACTCCTGTTCTAATCTCTTCTGTGAAAATTGCAATGAGGATTTTAGCAAATATAACATCAAAAGAAGTTTTTCTGAAACTGCAAAGAGTAGATCAAGTGCTACTAAAGATGCTTTAAGTTCTGCAATTTTTAGTTCAGATCCAAAATCAGCACCAGTGATTCTAAAAATCTCCTGTATAATTTCCGGAATTGTTTTTGTAGTTATGGCAATAATTTCCTTTTTAGCATTCAATGTTTGGCATTCGAGTTTAGCTGGTTTAGTTCCTGCACTTTTCTGTTTACTATTTGGAGTATTCTGGTTTACTTCCGCTCTACTCTGGTTGGTTCTAGGTCTAAGAGCAAGATCGTTTAGAAGTCGTAGTGTATTGTCAGGAGATTCTTAACTTCTTATCCTTTTCAAATCTGCTTCTGCTGCAATATAGCCAAAAGTAGCCTAATTTTCATTTTTCTTCAACAAAATACAATCAATTAAGAAAAAATAGAAAGATTAGTATTCGCGTGAGGAAGCTTTAGATTTCTAATAGAGTGTGTACTCTTTGATATGTCGAAGATTATATGTTCTACTTGTGGTACCGTTCTAAAAGCTGAGTATAAATTTTGTGTAGTTTGTGGAAATGATACCAAGGGAAAAACTAAACCAACCACTGAAATTACTACTAGAAAACAAGAAACATTCTTCTGTCCGATGTGCAAACATGAAAATCCTGTTAATGAAATTATATGTTCAAATTGTGGAGAGAATTTTGGAGAAGATTATTGGAAAATATAACCAAACCAATACTAGTAATCATAGTATTAGCTATTCTTGGAGTTCTTAGTTTTCTTGGATGGATGTTTTATCATCTAGCAACAGAAGTTTTCTAATGCTTTTACTTAAATTCAGATAGATTCTAAAAAAAAATAAAGAAAAAAAGAAAATGTTATTACCTTTTCTGTTTTTTATGTACAATATAGGCTAAGCTTAAAACTGCTAGAACTGGAATAACAATCCCTAAACTTGCTTCCTTTACTCTTACTTCCCGAGCATTCCAGGTACCACCTTCTACATTATCGTCACCTAGAGTATTATTTGAAAAGAAAGCATATGTAACATAAACCCGGAAATATTCGTCTTCTATATCCGATAGATTAAAGGCAAAGCTTGCAGATTCACTCCCACCTTCAGTTTCTATGTCTGGGAGAGTGGAATTTTGAAATTGTAAGTAAGTATCTCCTGTAATTGAAACATCTATATGAATATCAAAGAAAGCTACTATATTTACAGTATTTGTTCCAAAAGCATCAGCTGTTAATGTTACTTCCAGTTCAAACAAATCACTCTTTTTGTGAGTGCTCGAATCAATATCAGTCAATATTGTATATTGTGTTCCTGTTCCTGAAGTTACTGTCAATAGTTTAGGAAGAGCTAAAATCTGAGTAGATAAGAATATTAGCAAGAATGTTGAAAACAGTATTAGAAAATATTTTTTCTTCATTTAGTACACCAAAATAAATATTCTTTTCTGGTAATAAAAAGGTTTTGAGGAAAAGTTGAAATAAAAAGGAAAAAGGAAAAAAGAAATTGAGCTTATTTTCTATCACAAAAAGCTATCATTTCTTCATTAAAAGCAACTATACGTTCTACTTTCTCATTGACATTCCAATCAACTATATTGTTCTTTAAAAACTGAATTTGGTCGCTTTCTGCAGCTGCAGCTGATAAGTTGAAGTAGGAATATTCATCATCCAAGGAGAAAAAGGCATCAACGCCATAATGATCAGAGCCAAGGTTTGCAGAAGGAGTATCTCCAACTGTTGAATTGATCATCTTATCAGCCCAATAATCATTAACTAGAATATAATCAATTCTACCCCAGTATATTGGTTCCCAATAACCAAAAGAAAATCCTGGATCAGTAGGGTTTAATTCTCTGAAAACATCAGTAAAATTATGTACTTGCGAAGAATGAATTGCATAATTCGGATCTTCTGGATAAAGGAACATCCTTAAAGGTCCATCTCCAAGAAATCCTAAAGGTGCTAAATCTCCTACATCATCAGGAGAGTGTGAATTAAAATCACCCATAACCATTACTGGAACATCCCCTAAATCATCTAAGTAATTAATCATAATCTCTGCTTCAGTTTCTCTCATTTCTGTGGTATTAGAAATAATGGTTGGACTACAGCATTTTCCATGATAACCAAGGACATGAGTTACCACGCCATTGATATCTATAACAGCGTCAAAGAAATCACGATAAAGTGTAACATCAGGACCAGCATCTGATCTCCATGTATCTATCTGGAAGAAATCTAAGATAGGATATCGACTTATAATTGCTTCACCATTAGTTTTAGAATGACTAGTAGGGCCAAGTTGATCTGCTCTGCCTTCAAAAGGTGCTTGATCAATGTAATGCACCCCAACAGAATAGCCAATATATTTCAGTTGTGCGTTATCATTATTATCTAAAGCCCCTGTTTCACTAAGAACAGCTATGTCAGGATTTTCTTCTATAATAACATCCAGATATTCTTTCCTTATCCCGCTTTCCCAGATATTATAACTCAAAACCTTAAAAACATCTGTTGGAGGAGGAGTATTAGTATTGTCTACAGTAGTAGTATATTCTTTTTCTGCGAAATTTCCTTTTTTATCATAAGCTTCAAGTTTGATTGTATGTTCTGTTCCATCTTCATATTGAGTAGTATCCCAATCATAAGTTCTTTCTTCTGAGACAAGAATTTCATCAACGTAGATTTTATATGAACCTATCCCCGAAGGATTTTCACCTAGATCTGTCGCATTAACTGAAATTTCAGTTATTCCTGAAACTATAGTATAATACTTGGGGGTAAAATCAGTTATGGTGGGAGGAGTAGTTTCTCCAGTAAATATGATTGCAATTGGGACAGCTGTTGCTAGAACAACTAATGTAGCTCCACTGATTATTAGAATTAAACTTCTTTTCATAATCTATCACTTGAAAGGTTTTTTTTCCTATTTCTAATTTATTACAGAATAACCTTTAGCTATAATAAATCCAAGTCATAAGAAGTTAAAGTGTTATTTATCTTTTTTGTAAGAACGTTCTATCACAATGAAATCAAGAAAAAGGAAGAAATCTTTTTTTAGAAAAAATTATATCTCAGATGAAAAATAAAAATATCAATCTAAGATTTATTGACATTTCAATAGAAAATTAAAAAATAATATGTAATAAAATGTCAGCAAGACTTGGAAAAATCATAGTTAAAACTAGAAATGACATTTTTCGAATATTTATGTAAACTGAGTTGATAAAAGGACTAGTAATATTGTGGTGAATAATAGACTAAAATATTTCTTCTTCATTAGGTACACCAAAATAAAACATCTTTTCTGATAATAATAAGGTTTTGAGGAAAAGTAAAAATAAACAAAAAAAAAGAAAATGAATTTAGTCTTTCTTTCTCTTGAGAACAATTGTTCCTATGCTTAGAACTGCCAGAACTGGAATAATTATGCTTATGCTTGCTTCTTTTACTCTAACTCTGCCAATACCCCAGAAATATTGATACTCTGGATCATCACCTTGTGTGTTATTTCCATAAAATGTCCATTTTGTATTGATATAGAAATTAGGATCTGCTATCCCTGTTAGATTGATAGATAAGGTTGTGGAGCTACTGCCACCTTCTATATTGATATCAGCAAGCGTTGTATTTTCTAACAGAGTATAAGTATCTCCATCAAGTGAGAATTCTATTAGTATATCATAAAAAGCTTCAATTACACCTACTGTTGTTCCAAAAGTATCAGCAGTTAATTCAAAATACAGATCAAACAATGTACCATTTGTGTAAGTATCTGGAAAGCTAGCAGACAAAGTATATACGGTCCCATCAGTTTCATTTTCAGTTAATGTAGGAGAACCTGCTAGAATTTGAGTTGGCACTAAGATTAGTAATATTGAGATAGATAATAAGTAATAATATTTCTTCTTCATTTAATGCACCAAATCAAAAGTACTTTTCTGAAGTTAAAAAGTTTGTGAGAACAAATTGTAAAAATCTTGAAAAAAGAGGAAAATGAATTTAGTTATTCTTTCTCTTGAGTACAATTGCTCCTATGCTTAGGACTGCTAAAATTGGAGCAATGATTGCTAAACTTGCTTCTTTTATTTTTACTCTACCAATTCCCCAAAGACTTTGATACTCTGGATCTTCACCTTGAGAGTTATTCCCATAAAATGTCCATTTTGTACTGATATAGATTTCAGGATCAGCTATACCAGTAAGATTAAGAGATAAAGTCGTAGAGCTGCTGCCACCAACAATATTAATATCAGAAAGTGTTGTATTATCAGATAGAGTATAATTGTCTCCACCAAGTGAGAATTCTATTAGAATGTCATAAAATGCTTCAATTACACCTGATGTTGTTCCAAAAACATCAGCAGTCAATTCAAAATACAAATCAAATAAGGTTCCAACTGTGTAAGTATTAGCAAAGCTAGAAGCTAATGTATATTGAGTGCCATCAGCATGGTTTCTAGTCCAAGTAGGAGAACTAGCTAGACTAAGCAAAGGTAACAGAATTAATAGATTTAAAACGAAAATTAAAGAAATATACCTTTTTTTCATAAAGTCCACTAAAATTGATATTATCAACCGATGTTAAAAGGATTTTGCAAAAATTATAATTTGTTTTTTTCACATAGGTTACTCAATAGATTTGTATTTCTAGAATCAATCGAAGTTTTTGTAATGTCATTCATATCTTGTAAGAACTGTAAATCAGTAAAAAAGTCTGAAGATAGATTTTGTAAGGTTTGCGGAAACAGATTAGAAGATGCAGAAACAATATCTTCCAGCTCAGAATCAAATAAACAACCAACATTCTTATGTCCAATATGCCAACATGAGAATCTCCTAGAAAGCATCTTGTGTGAAGACTGTGGAGAAGATTTCGGTAAATACAATATAAGAGCAAATTTATCTGAAACATCTATTAGTAGATTAGCAGCTGCTAAAGAAGCAATGAGATCTGAAATTTTTCAACCAAGTCGAAGTACTGTAGCAGTTATATTGAGAATTACTTGTATAGTTTCTGGAATACTTTTCGTAATAGTAAGTATTATTTCAGTTCTAGCCATCAATGTATGGATGTTGGGTTTGGGATCATTAGTTCCTACTCTTTTTGCCTTTATATTTGGTATTTTCTGGTTTAGTACTACAATTGGCTGGATATTATCAAGAAGAAAACTAAAATCATACAAAAGAAGAGAATACTGAATCTAATTTCAAGAAAACATTTCAACACTATTTTTGAATCTCTATTTTTTTCTATTTTTTCTTTATGTATTCATTCTTTTTAGATCTGCTTCAGCTGCAATATAACCAAAAGTAGCCCAGTTTTCCATTGAGATAATTTCTTCAAGCAGTGATATAGCTTCATCTATTTTGTTGTTGTAATAGTACCAATTAGCTATTGCATATGCTATAGCTACATTTCCCAATTCACCTTCAAATCTAGCTTTTGTCATCATCGCTTCTTGACTATACTCACCTTTGTACATTAACAGGATTTTGAAGTAGCAATGATTTTCAATAATTTCCATA
>MEHH01000136.1 GCA_001940755.1 Candidatus Heimdallarchaeota archaeon AB_125 | reverse complement strand
ACCTTGTGGCAAAGAAAAGCAACCTTGCTGCAAGGTTAATCACAAAGAAGGGAATCAGATGTGGTAATTTTCCCACTCCAAAAAACATCTTGATGAAGACTTTAAATGTTGATTTCCTTTATTTCATTAGATATAAGATCATAGTGAAGTTGAACTAGAATGAATGATGAGCAAGTAAAATTCACACTATATTCCATTGGAAAGATTAGTAGAGAAGTTGATTGTACATATATTGAATTGTTTGATAAATACTCTCTGGCTATTAAAGAGCTGAATCATTTCAGTCACATCCAAGTTCTTTGGTGGGCTGATAAACATGATAATGAAAAAAGTCGTAATATAATGCAAACAACTCCACCTTATGGTGAAAATCCTCCAGTGACAGGTGTTTTTGCAACAAGAGCTGAGTATCGACCAAATCCAATTGGATTAACAGTAGCTAAAATTGAAGAAATCAATTTAGCAGAAGGAAAAATAAAAGTCCAAAATTTAGATGCATTTGATGATACACCAATAATCGATTTGAAAGCCTATTTTCCAGTTTGTGACAGAGTAAAAAATGCTAGTATCCCTCACTGGTTGGTAGGATGGCCTGAATGGTTCCCTGATGAAGGTTTTGGTTTATAGCAAACTTATAGAAAAGCAGTTTTTGTCGGAAAAAGATATAAACATAGAATACTATGTTAGTGTCATGAGTATAAATGAGTTCCTTCTAGAATTTCATGCAATTGAATCTAGAGTTAGTAGTGGAAATTATAAAAGAGGAGAAAAACCTTATCAAGAATTTGCTTTAAAGATTTTTGAACAAACAGATTGTAAATTGTTAACAGTTGATAATGCTATCAAAGCTGTTGAGTTAATGATTGATCTGAATGCTAAACTTCACAATGAATTTGTAGAGTTAGGAGAAGTGGGATGGTTGTCAACTACTTCTAAATACAAAACTATTGGAGGTAAGGAACTAATCACATTTGTTCTTTATCCAATGGGGAGTGAAGATCCGCAAGTTGAACCAAAAGTATGTGTAATAGAGATTCCATAGTACTCAAGTTACCCAACCAGCTGTGGTTAATTGAACAAAGGTTATCAAAGCTGAGTATTCAACTCTACCTCTTTCAAATAGTAGAGAGATTATTCCATTCTTAAAATAATTATTAATAAATTTATCATTCAAACTTTACGGAAACTATATAATGTAATTTATAGATTTAACTAGATGGAGCTGAAAGATTTGAGTGAAGCTGAAGACTCTTTTGATAATGAAATAAGTAAAATAAAGGAATTAGAGAATCGTATTAATTCAATTAAAATAAGATATAGATTAGCAATTTTAACCTTTTTCATTTTATCATTTATATGGATTATAACTTTACAAAATATAGATGCTACTCCATATGCAATTCTGCTGACTTTGGGGAGCTCAATAGGATTGGCTCTAGGTAGTTTTGCTGTGTTAACAGCAGCTTACTATTTCTTCAAATTTATTATATTTTTATTCAAACCAGATCCTGATGCTCCTATGGTATCGAAAGAGGAACGAGAGAAAGCTGAATGGGAAAAAGTTAGATTAACTACATGTTCCAACTGTATGTTGGTCTATGATGCAAGACGCTTAAACTGTCCTGAATGTGGAAAAGAAACAATGAGAAAGGAAAAGAACACAAAAGAAATAATACAGGGAGAAGAAGAATAAAGCTACTTATCTCTATATCCAAGTTCCTTGGAATTCATAAGATTTCTTTCGAAGCTTAAAACCCACAACTTCAGCTGTCTTCTTACTTACTATATTTGAATCTCTACACTGCAAAGAAATTTTATTAATCCCTTTTCGAAAACAATGTTCAATAGTTTCAGCTGTAGTATACTTAGCTAACCCTCTTTGATGATGTTCTGGAAAAGTAATTTACTTTTACATCCTATAAAAATCTAATTCATCTGATTATCGAAAATTCTTACATAGATTTTTAATTAGCAATTACAACACTGGTTAAAAATCAATTGTGATTGTTATGGTAATTGAATCAGATATTTTCAAAGTTATGCATCAAAGAAGATCTATAAGAAAATTCTCTGAAAGAGAAATTAGTAAAGAAGACTTAGAAAAGATTCTTGAAGCAGGATTAAGAGCTCCTTTTGCAGCTCAGCTATGTAGCGTTGTATATACATCGGATAAAAACAAAATGAAAGAAATTAAAGGAATAGGTATATATCCTACAACCAAGATTCTTATGTTTTTTCTAATAGACTTGAATAGAATGGAAAAAATAATGAAACTAAGAGGTCATGAATATGACACAGATGATGCAATGACTCTATGGCTAGGAATACAAGATACTACACTAGTAATCGAAAATGTAATCCTTGCAGCTGATTCACTAGGAATGGGTTCCGTTCTACTTGGTGTAGCTCCTCAAATAGCAGATATACTTTCTGAAGTTTTCAATATTCCACAAAGAGTTTTTCCAGTAGTTGGATTATGTCTTGGGTATCCAGATCCATCTGTTGAAACAGATATAAGACCGAGATATCCTTTGAAATATAGTGCTTTCGAAGATTCTTATAAAGAATTGAACGAAGAAGAATTGAGAGAATGTATGAAAGAAATGGATGAAGGATATATCACACAAGGTTACTACATCAAGAATAAAGCAAAAATACCTCTTCCTGAAGGTCAGAAAGATGAAATAGACTATAACAAATATTCTTGGTCAGAACATATCTCAAGGAAGATGATTAAAAGAAAGCATGTACGGGAACCATTGATTGATATAATTAGAAGACATGGATTTAGAATTGATTAGAATTTTCCTCTATCAGGTAAATCATTAATTCAAGTTTCATTAGTTTCTTAATTCTTTACTTGAAAGCTCATATGTTGCCCACTGAAAATTATAATGAGAATTCATTATCTGAAATCAAAAATCTTAATTATGAATGATAGTTTTTACTCACCTAAGTGAGATTCTATGACCTCTATAAAGATTTTTTCTGGCAAAAATAAAGATATTCCTGAAAAATATCTTGAACAATATTTTGCATTAAGACAACAAGATGAAGAAGAGTGGTACGGGGTATTACCCCCTTCGCTGGATTTCTATAGAAATTTCTGGAATGTTCCTCGTGAAAAAGGTTCTGATAGAATAAAAACTATAGCAGTAAACAAGAATAATCTAGCAATTGGTTTTGGTTATATACTCTGGAATACTTTGTATGATAATTTGGATAGATCTTGGTTCAGAATATATGTTTCTCCCAAAGAAAGAAGGAAGGGAATAGGTTCTCAAATTCTTAAAGAAATGTTAAAGAAATTACCTAATGAAATCAAAATTGTTGGAGCTGAAGCTCAAAAGGATTCTCCAGGAGAATATTTCCTTAAGAAATTTAAGAAAGAACAAAGTTATGCTGAAGATGTTATAACAGCTGATCTGGAAGAAGTTAATCTTAAGGATGTTGAGAAAGAAGCTCAAAAACAAAAAGAACTAGCATTAAGTAAAGGTTATCAAATTATCCGGGTTGATGATAGAGATTTTAAATCCTATTTTGATGAAGAGGAGTTTGTAAAAATCATAGAACAAATTTGGAATGATATGCCAAAAGAAGACTTAACTGAAGAAAATATGAATCTCACTGTAGAACGTCATCAAGCTATATATGATAGAAATAAAAAAACTGGACAAGAGTATATTACGTTCGTGGTTGTTCATGAAGCAACAAAACAACCTGTAGGATTAACGAGTTTTGCGATAAACAAATATCAACCAGCTATTGCTTGGCAAGATGATACAGGTATTATTCATGAACACAGAGGAAATGGTTTAGGATTAGCTGTGAAATACCAATCTCTATTGACTCTATTGAAAGAAACTAAAGTAAAATATTGGATAACAGGTAGTGCTCATAGTAACAAGTACATGTATCGAATAAACAAAATTCTAGGTCATGAGTTATGGCAGAATGTACCAGTTTATGAATTTGAGAGAAAAACAATTGATGAACTTCTTTCATAATTTTTCTTGCTAAAGATTTTTCATTACAGTACCTAATATCTCATCAGCATTATTTACTGCAACAGAGTAATGACCTTCATCAGGAAAAATTTTGGTAATAGCAGTTGGTATTTTTAATGACAATTCTTCAGTTGCAGAAAATGGTGAAAGAGTATCATCCTCTCCATGCCAAAGAAAAAGTTTCAATTTCGGTGAGAATTTCTCAAAAGGAATTCACTTGAAACATGTACTTGTGATCTTACTGCAAGTTGTGGATCAATAAAAAGCACATTAGCTATAATTTCTGAGTTTTTACAAGTATGAAGGTCAACATATTCACTTAAACCTCTGGAATCAACTTTAATATCCATTGCAGCGGGAAGTAAAAGTATCCTTTTTTGATGACACTGATTACATTGATATGTAATAGTTTCACGTTTGGATTCCTCCACTTAGCATCATACTCCTTTAAGAACTTAAAGCTTTGAATAAGTGATATATTTCTTTGGATTGTGTCAAAAAGAAAGGGTTAAAGCGATTGAGTTTTAAACAATTAGTTTTTTATGATACTGTCCAATTCATTCATGTTATTCTGAAATTAAGGTGAAAAAAATGCCTAAGAAAGTAGTAATTATTGGTGGTGTTGCAGGTGGAGCCTCAACTGCAGCAAGATTAAGAAGATTGGATGAAACTGCAGAAATTATAATTTTAGAAAGAGGAGCATATGTTTCTTATGCAAATTGTGGACTTCCTTATTATGTTGGAGGAGTTATTACTGACAAAGAGAAATTAGAGTTAATGACTCCACAAAAGTTTCTAGAACGTTTCAATATTGATGTTCGAATCAACAATGAAGCTATTTCAATTAATCGTGTTGAGAAACAAGTTACTGTTAAGAACCAATCTAGTGGGGAAGAATATACACTAGATTATGATGTTCTAGTTCTTTCTCCAGGAGCTGAACCTATTCGACCTCCATTCAAAGGAATTGATCAAGTACCTGTTTTCACTCTTAGAACTATACCTGATACCTTCAAAATGGATGATTTCATCAGCAATAACAATCCAAAAAGTGCAGTTGTTGTTGGTGGAGGATTCATAGGTTTAGAAATGGCTGAAAATCTAAAAGAGAGAGGACTTGATGTGACAGTTGTTGAATTGATGGATCAAGTTATGATCACTTTAGATAGAGAAATGGCTCAATATGTACATTATGAACTTTATAGACATGATATAAATTTAGTTTTGGGAGATGGAGTGGATTCTTTTGAAAATAATGATTCAGGAAGAGCTGTTGTAATAACTCAAAGTGGTAATAAAATTGAGACTGATATGATAGTTCTAGCGATAGGAGTTAAACCTGAATCTCAACTTGCAAGAGAGTGTGATTTGGAACTTAGTCCTCGTGGTCACATTGTGGTTAACAAGAAAATGCAAACTAGTGATCCTAATATTTATGCAGTTGGAGATGCAGTTCAAGTTATTAACTTTATCACTGAAGAAAGAGTAGCTGTTCCTTTAGCAGGACCTGCAAATAAACAAGGAAGAATAGCAGCTAATAATATAGCAGGTGAAGTTGAGGAATATGAAGGAGTTTTAGCTGCAGCTGTTGTCAAAGTTTTCGACATCACCGTAGCTCAAGTTGGACTAAATGAAAAACAGCTTAAGAATACTGAAATCAAATATGACAAAGCTTACTTGCATCCTATGAACCACGTAGGTTATTATCCTGGTGGTAACAAGTTAGCAATTAAACTATTATTCGAAAAAACTGATGGTAAAGTCTTAGGAGCTCAAGTCTTAGGTGGAGATGGAGCAGAGAAAAGAATAGATGTTATCTCAACTGCAATTCATTTTGGTGGAACAGTGTTTGATTTAGAAAAACTAGAATTAACTTATGCACCTCCGTATGGATCTGCTAAAGATCCTGTTAATATGGCTGGTTTCATTGCTTCTAATATTGTGAAAGGAAAAATGAATTCCTATCATTGGCACGATGTAAATGAACTTGTTGGGAAAGGAGTTTTTCTTTTTGATGTTAGAAGAGATGATGAATTTGAGACAAGTACTATCAAAGGATCTGTTCACATCTCTGAATTTGAGATGAGGCAAAGATTAGAAGAATTACCAAAAGATGAAACAATTTATGCTTTCTGCCAAGAAGGCTTTAGAGCATATATTTCTCAAAGGAATCTTCGTCAAAGAAAATTTGATGTTTTAAATTTAAACGGTGGTTTCAAGACATATGTTATGGCTACTTCAACTCAAGAAGAATTGAAAGAAATGGTCAAGAATCCTCCATTTAGAATAATTTTCTAGTTCTTTTAGTATATCTTCGGAATCATCTTGAACTTAGCTATTTCACCATATTCTTCCCATATTTTTCCATATTTCTTCTTGCATCTTTTTTCATCTCGCCAAGCTCGATGAGTCAAAAGAATCAGTAGTGATGCAGGCAGAATCACAGGAATAGGTGAGATTACCCCAGTAGTTAAAAATATGCAGAAATACACAAGAATCTCTCCCGTATAATTCAATTTTCGACCAATACCCCAGAATCCAGAGATTAGTATTTTACCTTCAAGTGCTTTAGCAGGTTTGAACCATATTTTCGTATTTGGATTTCTCTTAAACTTGAATTTTTGGATATTTGAACCTCTAAAGATCCACATAGAGACGAAGTATAGAATGCAAACAATTGGTATCATAAAAGTCCAATAGGAATCTGTCTGATTGATTATGAACCATCCACAAATTGAGTAGAAAAATGGAACATAAACTAAATCTCCCCAAACAAGCATAAATCCAAAATTTTCAGCCATTACATCCCAAGTTGAAAGCATAAATTCTTCTAAAATATAGTGTGTAAACAAATAGAACCACCAAAAACTTTGATACATCCACATTTGTGGTAAAATAGTTCCTAGTTCTTGAAGTTGTATAAATAGAAAACTCCAATTTATGAAAGAGAGACCAATTAGCGAGGGTTGGTATGTGAACATCTTGAGATCAATTCCCCACCAAGTTGGATTAAGCTCTGGACCAAACCAAAAATCATGTAATATTCCCTTTATCCCTTTGCGTTTACCTTCTCCTTGTTTTCTTCGTCCTGTGAAGAATAAAACTAAACTCCAAATAAGTGCAAAAGCATTAGAAATTATTAGAAGAGGAATAAAGGCTCTGGCAATGAATGTTAAATTCCATTTAGGAGAAACTGTATCATTAAGAACGAAAACTAAGATTGCTGCAAATGTTGCTATCATGAATAATATTAGGCCTGTTAATTTGTATTCTTTCCTTGATTCATCTTTTAGTGGTTCACCCTTAGCAGATATTCCTGGTAAAAATTTTGAACCAAGAAACATTATGAGAAGAAATCCAAAATAAATACCTAAAGCAATTAAGAAAACATTTGTATCAAATGAAAGAATATAATCTATTAAATCAAA
>MEHH01000135.1 GCA_001940755.1 Candidatus Heimdallarchaeota archaeon AB_125 | reverse complement strand
TGATAACCTAGCAAACTGGTTCAAGCTTCAAGCAGATGAAGAATTTGCACACGCAATGAAATTCAAAGCTCACATTCTTGAGAGAGGTGGTTCAGTTCATTATCAAGCTCTTGCAGAACAGAAACAAGATTGGACAAACATAATGGAAATTCTTGAAGCTGCATATGCTCATGAGAAATATATTACTGAAAAGATTATTGGATTACATGAACTAGCTAAAGAACTCAAAGAATATAGTTCTATCTTTCTTATACAATGGTTCTTAGAAGAACAGGTTGAGGAAGAAGATAACATTACCAGTCTTATTGACAAGTATAAAGGTTACAAAAACGACTTCAACTTCGATCATCATGTTAAAAGAACTGATTAGTTCTTTTTCTTTTTCCTTATTTTTTTATCAGAAAAAACTTTTAATTTAGATAATTCTTACTAATTTGTGAAACAAGATAAGTCTATCCTATTGATTGGTTTAGGAGCAATAGGTTCAGTGTTATTTTCTAGGCTAATTAGAGAAGACTACAAAGTTGTTTGTGTTACATCTCTGAAAAGCACTAAACTAATCAGAAAAAAAGGAATTAGAGTTCAACTTACATCCGATGTTTCACCTCAGTTACACAATTGTGAAGTTTATACTGAGATACCAGAGAATTATATCTTCAATAAGTGCATAATTTCAACTAAATCTTGGATTAATGAAATACTAGTAGATGACCTAAAGAAATGGCTAACTCAAGATGCTTCACTAATTCTTTTTCAGAATGGTTTGAACATTGAGCAACCCTTTCTCGATCTTCAAAATAACTGGAAAATAACTAGAATAATTACCTCTCTAGCTGCTTTAAGGGAGGAAAAGAACCATGCAATTGAAGCTAGTATAGGAGACACTTTCGTAGGAAGTATGAATTATGAAGATAAAGAAGAAATTGAAAAAGTCATAGAGCTTTTATCTGAAATTGGTCTTTCTGTAGAAGAATCTGATGATATACAAAAACACATTTGGTTAAAAACCATTACAAATAGCTCGATTGGACCTTTAAGTGCAATTACTGGATTACTTAATGGAGATGTATTCAAAGATCCTTTTCTAAACAAAATTATTCGTTCGTTAATAGAGGAAGTTTTACTAGTTGCTCCTGAAGAGTTAGGATTGGAATATGATGATGCGTACAAATTAATAGAAAGAATAGTCAAGCAAACAGCAACTCATAAAACCTCCATGCTTCAAGATATAGAAATTGAAGCTAAAACTGAAATAAGTACTCTGAATGGAGAGATTACAAAAATTGCTGAAGATAAAGGAATAGCTGTTCCAGTCAATAACAAACTAGTTGAGCTAATTACTAAAATTACCGTTGACAACTTTCCAAAAGAATTAGCAGTTCTTGAGCTAAAATCAATATACTGAGTGATATCATGTCAAAGTTTTGGGTAGCATCGCACATTACAGGGATTTTTACAATAGATGATGAAGCAGAAGACCATATCCATAAAGGCTCTAGAGGGGCTGGATTTTCAATAAACAGAGGTACTACAACTTGGGTAGAAGAATCAGATGATTCGAAAAATCATATATTTTTCAACAATCAAGAAGTATCAGTAGACCAAGCAAAAATATCAAATCATATTTTGAATCATTATCAGAAAGCTGTTGGAAAGCACAGAGACAAAAATCATGGTGTGTCCTTATTCCATGAATTTGAAGTTCCGATAGCTTGTGGATTTGGTGCAAGTGCTTCTGGTGCAATTGGAAGCTGTTTAGCCTTTAATGAGTTTTATGACTTAGATTTTCCTGAAGTTCTTACTTACAATCTTGCTCATTCTGTAGAAGTTGAATATGGTGGTGGATTAGGTGATGTAGCGGGAGTCATTCAAGGAGGGTGGGAATGTAGATTGAAGCCTGGTTCTCCTTTTATTGGTGAAACTAGAAATCTATTAGAAAATAACTACCACGTCGCAACTATTACCTTCGGTGAAATTACTACTAAATCAATAATAAAAAATGATAATTGGAAGAAGCAGATTAATAAAGTTGGAGAATTGTTTTTAGCTGAACTTCTTGAAGAACCAACAATAAGTAACTTCGCTATTGCATCAAAACAATTCTCAATAACTTCAATGCTAGCTACTCCAGAAGTGACTGAAACTATGCGTGAACTAGAAGATTCAGAGATTCTTGTTGGTCAGATAATGCTAGGTAATGGTGTATTTCTTATTTATAAAAATCGATCAGATTTATCTGGTCTAGAAAATTTCATCGAAGAGGAAATTTGTTACAAAACTGTAAAGAAATATGATTAATCATATCTGTATTTTTCAGAAGGAAATTTCCCATTTTTAACTTCATCAGAGAATTCTTTCACTGCATTCTTAACGATTGAGTGAACATCAGCATATTTCTTAACAAACTTTGGTTTTATGTCAAGAGTAAGACCAATCAAATCATCTATAACAAGCACTTGTCCATCACAATATTCTCCTGCACCAATTCCAATAGTAGGTACAGAAAGTGATTCTGTGATTTCTTTTGCTAACTTCCATGGGACTGATTCAATAACCATAGCATAAACTCCAGCATCTTCAAGTAATTTTGCATGTTTAAGTAATCTCGAAGCTGTTTCTGAATTTTTACCTTGAATTTTGAATCCTCCAAATTCGTTTATGTAGGTAGGTGTGAGACCTATATGACCAAGCACTGGAATTCCAATGGATTTTATTTCTTTGATTTCTTCAACTCTTTCAACTCCACCCTCAAGTTTGACAGATTCACACTTGCCTTCTTTAACCAATCTACCAGCGTTTCTAACTGTTTCCTCAACATTTATTCCGTAGGAAAGGAAAGGCATATCACCTATGATGTGAGCTCGTTTAGCTCCCCGAGCGACTGCTTGACTATGACGAATAGAATCTTCTATAGTAACTTCCAAAGTGTTCTCAAAACCAAGAACTGTCATTCCTAAAGAATCACCTATCAAGAGTGAATCAATCCCTATTTCATCAGCAATTCGAGCAAAAGGATACGAATAGGCAGATATCATAGTAATTTTCTTTCCATTATCCTTCATTTCTTGGAAGGTTTTTACAGTTACTTTATCCATTATAATCAGTTTCCACTAACTTATTATTCAATTTTTGGTTGTTTAAGTTCACCTTCTGCTAGCTTAGTTAATCTTGAAGTTATGAAGGTTAAGCTTTCCTTTAGCAATTTAAAATTATCAAAGCTTTCAACGATTTTCCTAAGTTCATCTTTGCTTTTATTCTTCAACTCTGATGCTATATTTATCATCTCAGGTACTGCTCGGGTAACATTGTTTACAATAGAAATGTTTGACCAAATAGATGTTCTAGATAAAGGATTAAGATCAATTGTTATTACCCTTTTACCAATTTTTCTTAAAGCCATAGTTCTGTCTCCATCTTCTAATGGAACAAGAACTACATCTGCAATATGAATCCCTCTCTTATCAACAACTCTTCTAGAATGTGATAATTCATCAATAGATGTGTAAAATTCTTCTTCATTACCAAGTACGTTTTCAGCACCACTTTCTTCTAGTTTTCTTGTAACAATAGCTGATCTTTCCACTCTTCTATAGAAGAGATTCACTTCAAGTTTTGAAGCTAAAATATCTGCTAACTCAACTATTTTATCAGGACACAAAGAAGCAACATTTCCATTAACTGAGATTACAGGATTTTCAGCTATAAGCATTAAAGCAACTGCAGCAGTTTGTTGTTCAATTGCAAAAGAAGGTGTTTTTTCACCAAGAAGGTAATCGAATGCTTCACCTCGTCCATGTGCGATTAAACCAGCTTCAGCAACAATATTTTGGTGCATTCCTTCAGTAATCAATTCTCTTACACACAAAGATTCAGCTCTTGGATGATCCTTAGGAATTTTCAATTATATCATACTAACAATCTGTATTCCATAAATAAATTTCATCATCAAAGAGAATTGTATGTTGTTCCTAATATTTTTTATATAACTTGTATTTCACTAGTTGCATTCATGAGTCCTAAGAAAAAGAAGAAAGAAAAGGAAGAAGAACATCAAAAAGCTCTTTTCTATAAGGAAGCAGAGCGAATGTATGTTCCTGTGTCTGATGGAGCAGAATTATTGGTATATTTCACTAAGAAAGGTAAAAATCCTTCAGGAATTACTATTTTATTCATTCCTGGATACGCTTCTATCCCGATGTCTTGGAACGATTTGTGGGATGAACTTTATGAGGAATTTGATCTCTATGTTTTAGAAACTCGAGAAAAAGTTACATCAAAAACAAAATGGAGTCATAGAGGTTCTATGAACCGTTCTGGTGAGGACGTAGGTGATGCTCTTAGAGGATTGAAACTAGATCCTAAGAAAACCGTTATCTTTTGTGCAAGTGCTTCTATCCTTTATGCACTCAGAGGTTTGGCAGAAAAGTGGTTAGAAGAACCACTTGGTTTTATAATGATAGGTCCTGTTAGAACACCAATATTGCCTTCAAAACTAATCTTTATGACCAAATTCACTCCCAGTTTTATCATTAATGGTTTGTTAAGAAGTATAGGAAAACTATGGATTCATACAGCAGTTCCAAAGGGAATACAAAGGGAAAGATACAAGCAATATATAGGCACAGCAAGTGCAATGCGATGGAAAAAAACAATGCACGTAACTTTCTGGGATGGAACTGAAGATTTCAAAATAGTAAAAGTTCCTTGTTTAATGGTAGGAGCTATTCAGGAAGACCTTCATGTAGATGATGAAACAAAAATCTGTGTAGATTTAGTGGAAAAAAGTGAATATCTGCAAGTTTCTAGTTTCATGTATATGCATCATCTTCCAGGAGCAACAGACTTCGCTAAACAACTAGCTGAATTTATAGAAAAGATAGCCTAATAATTTCTCTTGCTTGAATTTTATACAGAAATTTTAAGTAGAAATTATTTTTTACTTTATTTGTATGAATAAAAAAGACTATGTACCGGCTAAAGGTTATACTACTGCTGCATTATTTTATCAAAAATCAAGTAAAGATTATGTTCCAATGACTGATGGTGCAGAATTGTTGGTTTTAAATTCACAAACAGATACACCATCAGAATCAATTAATTTAGTTTTTATTCCTGGTTTTTCAACAGGACCATTTTCATGGAACGATCTCTGGGATTGTCTTTACAAAGATTATAATCTATTTGTAGTTGAAAAGAGGGAATTATTAAGCTCTAAAATAAAATGGAAGCATAAAGCTAACATGAACAGATTAGCTGAGGATATTGAAAACATAGTTGATTATTTTAAATTAGATCCTCAAAAAACTGTTTTAATGGGAACTTGCCTAGGGTCTTCACTTATTGCTCGAGTTATGGCAAGAAAGAATAATACGTTTTTTGGTTTAATTTTAATGAACCCACCAAGACGATTTTTCCTTCCTACAGCTTTGTTACCTTTAGGGTATATTTTGCCTTCATTTACTATGACAATTATTGTGAAACCAATCATTAGAACATGGTTGAAAATGACTATGGAATCAAGTCCACAAAGAGACCTCTATATGGAAATCATAGCAAATGCTCATGGGATGAGATGGAAGAAATTTCTAGCTATTACTAGATGGGATTCATTTGATGATTATGCTCAAATTAAATGTCCAACCTGTGTGCTTGGAGCATCAGAGGATAGAGTACATGAAGATGCTATTGCTAGAGAAGTCGCTTCATTAATTGAAGGTTCAGAGTTCATCGAATCTCCTTCTTACTATTGGATGCATTTCCATCCTGGGGCAGGAGAATATGCAGCTGAAGTTAGTAAATTTATCAAGAAATTAGAAAAATAGCAAAATTCCCAATTATCCTTTATTCTAGTTTTTTTGCAATTGCATTAAAAGGAAATATTTTAATCTCGCGAAAATCAAATACAATTATCTTGAAGCCACAGAAGTACAAATCTATAGTTATTCTCTTATTATTTTCTCTGATTTTTCTCGTTGTAAACTCAAATTCTATTCAATCATATAATGATAGCTCTTCAAATCCAACTATTTTTGCTGAAGAGTTGTTAATCAAATCACATCATACAACTGTGGATATTTATCAAACTAACACAATCTCTGTGGAAGAATCTTTTGTGGTTGAAAATACTGTAAATGAGTCTCAAATCTATATTGACCTCTGGTTCAATACCTCTTTAAACACCCTTATTGTTGAAGATGGAGAAGGTTCTTTGATTTATAATTGGGATGTTATTTCAAATAGCAGTAACAAGGTACGAGTTAATTTTCGAACTGAACTTAACGAAAGCCAGACTGTAACATTTACAGTGAAATATGACTTAAACACAATCCTAAGTCCAATAGGTTCAAAGCCAACTTACTATTCATTTGAATTCTATTCTACAATAAGTCATCAAACAAATTCATATGAGATGATAATTTTAATCCCCGAAAGGAGTTTTATTCATGAATTTGAAGATAGTACTCCACCTATTTATCCTAGTAATGCTACTCAAGTTCTTGATAAGAATCGGATTAAAGTTTCTTGGGAAATGGATAATCTAGCAATTGAATCAAATCCTTTCTTTTTGATAAGATTTGATGAACCACTAGTTCCAGAAGAAGATCTAACATTTTGGGAATCTAAAGCTGCAATGTTCTTAGCAGGATTCATAGTAGGTGTGTTTATTGGTGTTAGTGGAATATCATGGTTAATTAGATATAGAGAAAAGAAAGCAATGAAGAAAATAGGAATGACACTTTTGACTGATAATCAGAAGTCTCTCATCAAAATAGTTTATGATAAAAAGGGTAAGATTAGTCAGAGAGATTTGTGTGATATAACCGGTTTCTCAAAATCTAAAATTTCAAGGAATCTTGTACCTCTAGAATTAAGAGGACTAATAAAACGTGAGAAATGGGGTCGTACTTACGTTATTTACTTGACAGATGATGGTAGAACTGTGATTGAATAACCGTTGCCAACCGTTTCACACCAGTGTGAAACTGGTGTTAAACCCAAGGATATCCGACATGATATAAGTGATGAAATTCACTGTTTTATAGGTGTTAAAATTGAAAACAACTTACAAAATACTGATTGCCGGACTAATCACAATGTTCGCAGTTGCTTCTGTTTCTTCAGTTATGGCTATTCCCTCTGAGGATGCAAAATTCGATAATAGAGAAGGATCAGTCTTCATTGAAACCTCTTCAATAACTGTTAAGTTAAATGAAGGGAAACCTGACTTCTTTATCTGGAAACAAGGTTCTACATTTACAGGTAGAAGTAAGGATGCTATGTTTCACATTAGCTTCTCTCATGTAGCTGAACTATTTGGTGATGATCTAGTGGTTGATAACAGAGATGAGCTTTTAGGAGGAAAAATATACAATCTAGCCTCTGACACAATTACCTGGGATTTAGTTACAGAGAATACTACTAATGAAATTAAAGGAACACAAACATCTTCAGTTCTAGATA
>MEHH01000134.1 GCA_001940755.1 Candidatus Heimdallarchaeota archaeon AB_125 | reverse complement strand
GCACTATAATGAGCATATTAATAGCTGTAACATCTCTTCCTGATTCAAATACATTTCTTGCTTCAGTTGTAGATATCTCAGAGAGAAGTAAACTGATGGATACATTAACAAAACAAAAGAAAGAACTTAGCGATTTTGTTCATTTAATGGGACATGATATTAGAAACAGTCTTTCATCTATAGAAGGGTATTCTGATTTGCTTAATGAAAGTGAAGAACAGAAAGAGATGATTCTAGAAAGAATAAACAACCAGACTGAATATCTACGAAAATTATTGAATAGATCAATAGAGCTTGCAGAAGCTGGTCAAGTTGTAGAAAAATCTGAAAAAGTAAACTTGAATGAATTAGTTGAAACAATTGGAAATGTAACTGTTCCAGAAAACATAAAATTAATTCATGATCCACTTGTAGCTGTTAAAGCAGATGAAGAAAAACTATCACAGATAATCAAGAATCTCTTCGAAAACGCTGTAATACATGGAAAGCCTACCAAAATATTTGTTAGAAGTTTGCTACTGGATGATAATGTTGCTTTACGTATAGGGAATGATGGAACAAGGATAGATCCTGAAAATGTAAAAAAAGCCTTTGAATCAACCTTTACTACAAAGGAGAAAGAGTCAATCCATGGGTTAACAATAGTAAAAAAATTGATTGATGCTCATGGATGGAAGATTAAGTTGCTTGATAATCAAGACGAAGCCTGTTTTGAGATATTAATACCAAAGGAAGATATTACTGAACTATAACGAACTTCTTGACATATCCTTAGACTTTTATTGGAATATTTTACACATGACCTAGTTAAGGTGTTAAAATGTCAGATTTAGTTTTACCAAAAATAGGTTTAGGAACGATGGGGGGAAGAGGAAAGAAAGCTATTGAAGCTTATAGTGAAGCAATCAAGATGGGTTTTCGATTTGTAGATACAGCTCGGATTTACTTCAATTAAAAAACAGTTGGTGCTGCAATAAAGAAATCTGGTGTCCCTAGAGAGGAGATTATTCTAGCTTCAAAAGTATTCATCTGGAATTTTTCGTATAAAGGTGTAAGAAAAAGTACAAAAAAGAGCTTGAAGAAACTAGGATTAACAAAAGTTGACATTATGTATATTCACTGGCCATTCAAGACTTATAAAAAGAGAAAAGAAGAAGTACTCAAAGCTTTCAGTGAGCTTATTGATGAAGGTAAAATAGGTTATCTTGGAATTTCAAACTTTACAACTAATGATATAGATGAAGCTATTGCAAAGTATGATAAACAGATAGTTGTAAACCAAGTAGAAATGCATCCTTGGCTTCAACAGAAAGCTCTTCTGGATAATCTTAATAACAACAATATAAAATTAGTCTCTTATTTTCCATTAATGCATGGAAGAATCAATGAAGTTCCTGAATTAAAGGAAATTGCAGAAAAACACAAAGCATCTCCAGCACAAATTTCTTTAGCTTGGATTATGAGTAAAGGAGCTATACCTATTCCAAAGAGTACAACATTAAATCATTTGAAAGACAATTTTGAATCTCAAAATATTCAACTTGATGAAGATGATATTAAGAAGATTGACGAAATCAAAGTAGTAAAAAGATTCGCTGATTTTCCAATAATTGCTCCTGATTGGGATTAGTAATTTTTCTCATTATTTCTTATTTTTTATTTTATCACTATAAAATATGGTTTTAGGTATCTTTTTATGTTACTATTTTTTCATAAAACTATGACTATACGTATTGTGACTGACAGTGCTTCAGACCTTCCCTGGGATTTTGCTCGAGAGAACAATATCAAAATTGTTCCACTCTATATGATGGTTCATGATGAAGTACTCAAAGAAGATGAAAAATTTGACAGAGATAGTTACTATCAATTATTTGAAGACGAGAAAGCTTTTTATCACATACCTAAGCTAAATTTACATTCCTTTGTTCCTAATACTTCTCAACCAAATCCTCAAGATTTTGAAGTAGCTTATTTAGAGCAGATAAAAGAAGGAGCTAAAGAAATAATAGTAATCAATGTGACAGCAGGATTATCAGGAACTACCAACAGTTCAAATTTAGCTGCAAAAAAAGTAATGCGAAAACAACCTGATGTTAAAATCTACATTATTGATGCAAAGTCTGCATCTTATCCTGAAGTTATTTTGATAAGAATGGCTCTTAATTTGATTAAGAAGAAGAAGTATTCTGGAGAGCAAATTGCTGAGATTCTTAAAGAACAAGCAATCAAGATTCGTACAATCATTTTACTCCCAACTATAAGATATCTTTGGAAAGGAGGAAGATTAGGAAGATTTGGAACAGCTAAATTTGCTCTAGGTTCTCTCTTGAAAAAGAAACCTATCGTAACAATGAATGAAGAAGGATTTGTTGAAACTGCAGGAGAAGCAAAAGATGTTCATGAAGGACTGATAGAATCATTAAGACTAAGTCTAGAGAATGCACCTAAAGAACCTAAAGCTTTTACTATAGTATATGGCAGCAGAAAAGACTATGCAGAGGAATTAGTTGATTTAATCAAAGAAAAATATCCTAAGATTGAGATAGAAATCGCTCAGAGTGGAGGATCAGTACTATCACATCTAGGACCAGAATCTATAGGACTAATAACCGATTACACAGATGACGAACATTGGAAATAAGTGAATTTCTCTCCACACGAAGTATAGGTAGTATCTTCTTGGAAAGGGTTCATTACGAAAAGGATTCATCTAATAAGGTAGGATAGGATTAAATATTGATCCTTCCTTCCAATAAGGTAGGATTGGTTTCTTCTCTTTTTTTCCATAACAACTTTAGATAATATCTCAAAACTAGAATCGCGATACCAACAAAGAGCATAATCACTAAAATCCAATACACCGCTGAAGAGGGGATAATGTTGTAAAGCATTCCAGCTTGTTTAGAGAAAGGATAAACGAACATAATTTCTGGATAAAGAATGCCATCAAAGAAAACATGAGAAAATAATCCTACTATTCCTGACAAAAGTGATATATAAATCTTGAATTTCGGGAGATATCTTTCTAATTTGAATAATTTATAGCATGACCAACTTATGAAAGTTGTAGGTATAAAGAAAACTAACATACCTAATATACTATGCATAATTCCATGTAATTGCCCGATACCTGTGATCATGTAAAAAAAGGGTTCAAGATCAATTATAGCAACACCAATTAGCAAAGCAATTGGATCCATAAAGGGTAAGATGCTAAATAGAAAAATAGCAAATCCAAAATGTAATGGTGTAGCAGGCATTATGATAAAATCTGATTAGCCATTAATATTTGTTTCTCACAAGTAAAAAGATATCAAGTTAATTACTTTGTTTCTCTATTGGAACTCTCACTGTATTTACGTGTTATTCTTTCTTGTGTTTCACCTTCCGTTTCTAGTGCATCACCTTCTACTTCTGGTTCAACTACTTGTTCAGGAGCATCTTCAGAAGGTGGTGTATTTGACTCTGGAGCGTTCTCACTTTGAAATGCTTGTTTCTTTTTTCTTTAACAGATCTTCTCATAAGCAATTCTTGGGATTATTTTCTTTATATATTTCTAGATTCTTTCTTCAGATAAAATTATTAAATGAAAATGTTCATTTTATACTGGATGGATATTGACATTTAAAGAAAAATTACTAGCTATTGTGTACCTTTTTAGACTTGAAAGAACAACCATGGTTACATCAATTACAGCTACAGCTGCAGTATTAGCTGGAGCAGTTTGGCAAGATGTTCTTTGGATCACTTTTGCTGGTTGGTGTTTAGCTGTTTCAGGATTTTCACTAGATTTCTGTGCTGATAGAGAACTAGACAAACTAGCACCTCGTGCAAAAATCAGAAGAAATCCTATAGCAAGAGAGATGATTCCTTTACCAATAGGATTAGCTTTCTCATTAACATTCATGGTTGCAAGCTTGATTATAACCATTTTCACAAGTTTATGGGGTGTAATTGTTTGGGGAGTAATAGCATTGATCATTGTAGGTTTAGCTTTTGGTTGGTTTGAGTTTCCAATTGCACGAGGAGTAACACTTGGAGGACTACAACTACTTTATTTCTTTATGGGAGCTACAACTGGAACAGTTACTCCAGCAGTGATTATTTTGGCAATTATGTTTTTCTTTGCTATGTTTGGAGGTAAAGGTGTTACTGACATCAGAGATTTCCCACAAGATCAAGAAACACCTGTTAAAACATTTCCCAAAAAGTATGGAATAAGAAGAACTGTACATATATCAGCTTTAAGTTTAGTAATCGCATATGTGTTAAGCTTGGGTGTTTACTGGACTGGTGAATTAAGTAGAATTTATCTTTATCTTGATATAGTCTACATCATAACAGGTTTCATTATAACTGGGTTGTTTTTCTTCAAAGCGTCACCCAAATTTTGCCTCCGCATAACGATGGTTTACATGATGGGTCAAGGTGCTCTGATTTGTACTGCTATTATTCTTGGAAAACTCATTACAATTTAATCAATCGATTGCAGAATTGTCGACTAAATTTAATAATATTAAGATATAATTCAGTTAATGAGTCAATATTTCTTTAATCTATGGTCAATTCCATATTTAATAGCGTTTGTACTCTTGTTTATTGTAGTATCTATCTTTATTGCAAAACTATCGAATATTCTAATTCCAATTGAAGGAGTAGTAAATAAACTGTTTACACGAAAAGAAGAAAGCAAAGAATCCGCAACAAGTTAAAATCTTAAAGGAAGGATGATTAGGTTTATTCAGCCTTTCTTCTCCTTTTAATTCTACTTAACAATACTATTTGAAATGTAACGAGTGTAAATATAATTGAGAAGTTTGTTTTTGTTGTTGGAATTTCCAGAAGTGAACTGAAGTCATAAACAACATCATCTAAACTTACACTGGTTTCATTGAGTACGGTAATTACTGAAGATTCATTGTTGAACATTGGAGCCTCACAATGATATAGTGTTGAATCTGAAACATATTTCTCTTCATGATGCTCATGTCCATATAACATTACTTCAATGTTATAACTAGCTCTGTAATTTGAAGCTTGATTCATGAAATCTGCATGATAAAATAGTACATTTGGTTTATTTTTTTCAGTTGAGAAAACTGAACTCACACTGTTTAAACCTTTTTTAGTTAATCCAGAACTAGAACAAGTATATCCTATAAATGACCAATCTATGTAATTAAAAAACATATAATTCTTTCCAAAGT
Source organism: Candidatus Heimdallarchaeota archaeon AB_125 (assembly GCA_001940755.1). Classification (GTDB taxonomy): domain Archaea; phylum Asgardarchaeota; class Heimdallarchaeia; order Heimdallarchaeales; family Heimdallarchaeaceae; genus UBA460. The sequence continues at coordinate 2,266 of MEHH01000134.1, read as the reverse complement.
ATTTAGTCCAAACATCGGAAGGATTATCTGGGAGTGATGTTGATGAATCTAAATCATGATTTCCTCCAACATAGTATATTGGCAACTCAATCATATCAAAAGCCCATAAACTCAATTTGATTTGTACTTCTGCAGCTAAAGGATCTCCTGTGTCTGGATTAACAAAATCTCTAGCAGAATATCCATCAATTAGATCTCCTGTGAAGATAGCAAAATCTGCGTCAAGTGCGTTTATATGTTCGATATAATCCAGATTTATATCAGTCGTATTTTTTCCATCATATGAAGGAAAATGAGCATCAGAAATATGTAGAATCTTAAATGGATACGTTTTTTGGTTAACAATTTTTACAGTATGAGTTTGATAATCATCTCCTGCACTACAATTTAGCTGTAAATCATATAATCCCGGTATATATTCTTCAGGTGCTGTACTAAAATGCCAAAGATTATCTGAGATATCAAACGTAGGTGCTAAGATATCAAGTGATATATTGTTAGCTGTTGAAACCAATTTGAACTGCCAATTAGTAGTTTCTGAAACTGCTTGAGCTTCTATTAATAAGATTTCATCTGTTTCAATAATAACAGGGAAACCTTTGTTAGGAGATTGGATTAGAGATAAGGGTTTTCCAACCAGAGTATATCTAGGAAAACTAGTTTCATTGAAATATTCTATTGGAGAAGTTGCATTAACACTTGATAATTCAAATGAACTCCTCTTGTCATCTTTAGGAATTACTTCAATAACTTGATATTGAGAAAGGAATATACTTGCAATTAGAACAAGAATTGTAATAAAAAACAGAGATTTTGATTTTACTTGCATCAATAGACTATTTCTATTGATAGAAATAAATCTTGCTGTGATTTCTTATTGAAATATATCTTCTAGATTGTTTCGGGGTAAACATCAATCGAATAAGCTGAACCTTCAATAGTATATGTGGAATTTGAGCCTAGGTTTGACCAGTAATTCCCAATAAGGTTATCAGAATCATACCATGTATTTGAGTTTCCTGAATCATAAGCTTGTAAAGGAGGATTTGCAGCTATGTTGTTATAAAAAAAATGATTTTCGAAAATCAGATTATCATCAGTATCGTACCCTAATTCTATTGCATGACTGAAACCATAATTAAAAATATTCTTAGTAATTATTGAATCTGAACTTCCAGACATTCTTACGCCAACTATATTCTTGTAGAAGACGTTTTCTCTAACAACAACAAAAGAACTATCATAAATTAAAAATCCAAAACTTATATTATAACCTATTATCCTGTTTTCTGCAATTTCAACAGAGTAAGAATTTACAACCTTGAATCTGAACAAATAATCATGTGTATTCTGTGTTATATTGAAGAATGAACAATACTCGAAATAGTTATCAACTGTTTCATAGTAAGTGTTTCTGTTAATCAGAAAATTGTTTGAATATATTCCGTAAATACCATAAAACGAACTAATTTTATTATCTTCAATAATCAAATTATAACTCTCCTCAAAGAAAACTCCATAGATGTAGCCTATATAGTTGCTTTCTTTGAACATATTATCTCTTATTTCAACGTTAGAAGAGAGAGAGATTTTCATTGCATAATAAGAAGTTATACAGAAATCTTCAATACAAAATTGACTATATTCAAAGTAGTTGTCGTTAATTATTATTGTACCTTCGTTTACAGATTTAATTTGAATTCCAATAAATCCCCCAATAAAACTGTTATCACGTATGATAATATGCTTTGTAGTTCCAGAAATTGAAAGAAGAGACACATATCCTTGAACATTAGTATCATCTAAACCAAATTCTGTATTCTCTATAATATATGGATCCCCAATTTCTCCAGATCCAGGGAGATTCAACTCTATTAAATCATCATTTGAGGAGATAATCATGGTTTTCATGGAATTATTTGGAGGGATAGTGAAAATTAAAATAAATGATGTTCCTAAGATTAATAAAATAACAGAAAAGGCGTAAATAATCTTCTTCATTAGACCTCAATTGTTAATTTGAGATTATTGCATATAATATGTCGTTTCTTACAAAACCATAAATAATCTAGTTTTCCAAATAGAATTAAATCTTACAGTGAATCAATTATTAACTTAGAAAACACAAGATTTACAAATGAACTTTGTGAAAGGTGAGTAAATTCAAGGAAGTGTTTCTAATTAGTAGAAAAAAGAAAGAGAAATGGACCAAAGATAACATTCCAGATCTCAAGGATAAAATAATCATAATTACTGGAGCCAATAG
>MEHH01000133.1 GCA_001940755.1 Candidatus Heimdallarchaeota archaeon AB_125 | reverse complement strand
CCTGTTTCTAACATCGCATTATCAGATGTGGGATAATTAGCTATTAAATTGGTTGCCCATAGTTTAGAACCAGAATATGCTGCTGTCGGGCCAACTGTTGTAGGTGAACCCCATGCCCAGGAACCACTTGCGGTGTAACCGCCATTCGTTAATTCAAAGTCTTCTTCCACAGAGGTCTGAGTTACTGATGATGGTGATCCAATCAAAAGATCATCGAAGTAGAAGTATTCATACTTATATGTGTCAAGAGTGCTGACAAAATGCCAGGCCATTTTTACGTCTGATTCACCTGCAGCCCATGAGGTAAGATCATATTCTTCAGTAAACCCATAATTTGCATCGAGACTCGTGTAATTATAGATGAGATTAGGCCATGTAACTCCATTATCTGTACTCCCAAGCATTTCTATGTATGGACCAGCCATGATATCTGAGTCAATTCTGATAAAATATGATAGAACCTTCTCAACTGATTCAAAAGTGATAAAATTTTTTATTTTAAATAATATCTCAGAAATCCATTGTCTAAGCCACATAGCCTCTTTTCTTCCTGACCAATCAGAATTTTGAATGAAAATATGTGTAGCTTGAACTATAGTATCCGTCATACTCTTATCGCCAAAAACTGATAAGTTATCAATTAAATTTCTAAAGAAATTATCTTCATCAATCCAATATATGCATTGTCGTTTCAATTCTCTGTAAAGAGGTTCTACAATCCAAGTTTGTTCTTTCTTAATCAAAGAATAAGAAAATTCCATTATCAAATCCCTATCAAAATGACTCCAGTATATTTGCTCTTCTAGTAATTCTTTCTTTCGTTCTTCATTAGCACAGTTTTTTATTTTGTTACTCAATCTTCCTACGTAGTCTATTTCTGTAGTTTCCAGTTCAATTAGATACTTCAATTCCTCTGTTGGATTTTCTTCAAGGAAATTTGTGAGAATGGTCTCTTTTTCATCAAAATTTGAGTTTTTTAGAGCTAGAACAGCTGCTCTTGATTTATGCACATTATCACTTTTGAGTTGTTCTGTTAGAAAATTAAGAGATACATCTGAAATTCTTGAACGTTTTTTTATAAAATTGTTGAGAAAATTATTCCTCCCTATGTCTTCTGAAAATAAATCAAACATCAATGGGAGCGAAGATTCATCCAAATATATTTTTTCTAAAAATCTCATAATTGTCGCTCTAACTAATAAATCCTCTTCTTCTAGCATTGGTATTAAGAGTGGAACAGCTGTTCCAGAGATATTTAATTCTGATAATCTCTCTAAAACTATATCTGAATCTTCTTCTTTTAGTAAAGAAAATAACGGTTGAATGAGTGAATTTGTAAGTTCATCGTCAAGTTTGGTAAAATCGATTGTTGCAAGAAAACCCATTTTGAGCTCCTCCTCAACTAAAAAAGCAGCTACTAGATCTTTATTTGGTATTTCAAATTCACACTGTTGAACAATACAAATAACCATATATCGTATTGCTTCATCTTCAGAATTCAATGCTTTTATTAGTTCAGGAATTGCTTCTTCTCCTAAATCATTAAATATTTGAAGAATTATTCCAGTTGTTTCTGAAGAACCCATGAAAGGATCTGGCCAAGCATGGATGAATGTTAAAAGTGGATAGACAGCTCTTGAATCTAGGGTAAAATTGGTCAAAGAATAAAGGAAGCTAATACTAATTTCAAAGTCTCTTTTTGTTTCATTCAATAATTGAAAATTCTTCAAAATTGATTCTAATGCTTTAATATCACTTATTTCCCCTAATATATGAACAATATCAGATTTTAACCAAATATCTTCTTCTATATTTAATCTTCTTATTATTATTTCAGGATATTTCTTTCCTATTTTTATCAGAATTTTGTCTATACCTGAATCATAGAATCCCCACTCAATTTTATTCCCAATCTCTATTAAAGGGATTATAGATCTTTCATCTCCATATTCAGCTAAAACATCAGCTAAAACTTGCGCAATATAAATATCATCCCTTTGAAGTGTTTTCTTCATCATTAATGCTATATCTTCTTTCCTATCCTCTCCAAGGTTAAGAAGACTTTCCTTCAAATCATTATATTCCCAAGATTTTTCTTTAATATATTCTAGAAGAGTTTCTAATGATTCTTTTGTTCCCATTAATCCCAGTGTTTTAATAATAGCTTTGAAACTTCCATACCCTTCACTACCAAATTTGTCGATTAATTCATTTCTTGTTTTCTCATCTTTAAAATTCCTTAATACTAAAATTGCTGCATTCTGAACTTTATTGTCATCACCTTTTTCTAAATGATTCATGATCAAATCTCTTATTTCAGAAAATTCTTCTTTTTCTCTCTCCAAAATATCTCCTAATGCTACAAACACAGATTGTCTAATGAAAATCTCTCTCTCATCCAATAACGAAATAACTGCATCAAATGATTTCTTAGATCCATAGTAAGATAAAAATCTTAATGCAACATCAATTTTGGTTTTCTTTTCATTATCAAACTCGCCAATAAGTTGATCTTCTTCCAAAACATAACCTAGTTTTACTAAAGCACCAACTGCTATTCTACAATTATACACGTTATTATTCTCTAAAACTCTTAATAACAATCCCTTAGCTTTCTTATTCCCAATTAATCCTAAAATCTCTACTGACTCTCTGAATTTCTTCCATTCGTCATATTCTTCAGTGTCACTTTCAAGCATTTCTTCTACAAATTTGTATAGAAAATCAAATGATTCTTCTCCAAGTTCTACTAAAGCTTTTTTTGCAGAATCCCAAACTTCAGGACCATAGACGCTGGTTAGAGCATTTAGTAATTCTTTAAAGTTCTTTGATTTAATCAAATAAGGTATTTCTCTAGATTCAATTCTTGAACTCATTACAATAGTAATTGAGAATTTTGGGATATAAAAATATACTTGATTTCATTAGGGAATAGTGGATATCTACATATTAAATTTATAATGGATAGCTTATACTACAATGAGGTAAGATATGTATCATTATTCAAACCGAGTCTACAAAATAACATACAGGCACTAAATCGTATGTTGCTTACTACTTCATTCATAGAAGTCGAGAATTTGTGGTGATTTGTGTAATAAAACACATTTTGGTGTCCTGAAAGTTTAATCTGTTCATTAAGAATTTATAGACAAACATTCCTAGTCAAAAGATTACCTGACAAAGTTATTTCTATGAATTTCATAGTTTCTAAACAACAAAAACTGTTTTATGCTCTTCTCAAATAACTATAAATTAGCTGTCGAGTAAAACATTCAACAAAACAGCTCCCTATTTATACTATCGATTCAACCCCCTTATGTTATTCCACTTGCTAGTATTTTCTCTATTTGTTCTAAGGAAATACTTGTTTTATCCCAAACTAGTTCACTATTATCTATAAACAGCTCAAATAGATTTCTAACACTTACAATATTGCTCCTACCATCTTCTAGAATCAGCTGATAGCTTGTCCAGAAACCACAAGAAGGGCAAAAGAACTCAGGATTCGTGTTAAAATCCTTTTTTATGTTCAAAAGAAAGTTTGCTAGTTCTTCTATAGAATTCATTTCAAACTCTTCTACCTTCTCAGCTTTGCTTTCTCCTGAATTTGGATCGACAAAGTTATCGTACTCTACGATAGTAAGTTTCCACATTTATGAATTCCTGCTAGATTAACTAGCATACTATTATAATCAAAATTATTTAAAAACGCGAGAATAATTTTAGCTATTTAACTATTTTAATTATTCGTCTTCTTCTTCATCTTCGACGTCTTCTGCTTTCTTCAGTACTTCTTCTGCTTTCTTTACTAAATCATCAGCTTCAAAAGTAAAAGAAACTTCTTCTGAGTCTAATACTACTTCTTCTGAGTCTAGTATAATTTCGTCCATCTTAGGAGCATCTTCCATTTGGTTAACTTCGAGAGTTTCAGCAGGTTTTAGTATCACAATTTCATCATCAGGTGGAGGTCGTATTTCTATTAAATCTCCATTAAAAACTGATTCTAGCTCATTCACTTCTTCTGGTTCAGGAATCTCAACAAAATCTTCTCCAGGTACTATCTCTTCTAAAGGCTCTTCTTCAATTTCCTCATCGTCAGGTTTTTCTGGAGGTTGTGGAATACCCAGTGATACGGATTCTTCAGCTAAATCTACTGCTAAATCTTCAGTTTCAATAATAACTTCATCTGATTCTAAAACTACTTCTCTAGAAGTGTCCATTCTCCCTTCTTCAATGTCCTCTAAATCTGCTTCAATTTCATATAATTCTTGGTCTAAATCAGTTCCATGATCTAGCTCCTCAAGTGGAATACCAATTTCTGCCAAATCTTCTTGACGTAATGTAAATTCATGCTCAAATCCAGCTATAGCTTCTTCTTTTGCATCAAGTTGAATCTCATCGGCTATTAGGTCTACAGTTACAGTTTCATGAAGGTCAAGTGCGTCATCAAAAGATTTGGCAACTGGAATACCATAAGTCTCGATATAAGCTAAAAGCTTTGGATCTTTTGCGCGAATAAGACTATCAATTTTTCTTAATTCACCATCAACTTGTTCAATGATTTCTTCTGCTGTAGCTTGTTCAGCTCGCTCTAAAAGAGCTCTCAAATCAGCTTCTACTGTTACAATAATATCTTCTAGTTCCTTCAAACTAGAATCTAAATCTACTTTCTGTTCTCTAGTTCTTTCTTGAAGGATTCCTTCAAGTAGGAAGTAGACTATAGTTATCCTATCTAATACTTCTTGATGAGAAGCTTTTGCACCAATAGGTTCTATTTTGGGAATAAATTTACTTAGAGTATTAACATATTTCTCAAACTGATTCTTGAGATTGAAAGTAATTTTCTCTGTTATTGCTATAACTATTCTATCTTCTATCATATCGATAAGAAGATCTCTACCTTCTTGAGTGACTTCGCTTAAGACTAAATCTTCTTCCAAAACACTTTGAGAGAACACATTTATCGCTGCCACTAACATTGGTACTAGAGAAGCTTCATCTTGATATTCGTGCTTTGTTGTAAAACGGTATTTCATAACTGCTGAATCAGCATCTACTAGTGCAATGCCATAGAGTTTTGAGCCAACAACTTTAGGAGCCTTAACAAATTTGAAACCTTGATACTTCTTCAGAGTTTCAGACATCCTATCTGATTTCTCGAATCCCTTCTCTTCAAGTATAGAAGCGAATTTTTCAATTTTTTGATCTTTATCTATTTCGCTAAGTAATGATTGAGCTTCTCTTTGCACTTTAGGATAATTGAATTTCTTGGCAAGTTCATAAGCTTCTGCTATAGCTTCCATTGCCTTTTCTTGCTTATTACCATGAACTAGCAATAACCCCTTTAGCATCTGAATATCACACATTAATCTTGGGATAAATTGCTCTTCTGACAGATAAGTTAGATTATTAAGATAACCTAATACAGCTGAATAATCAGTTAATTCATTATTCTCATTAAATCTATCAAGATGTAATCCGGCTAACTCAAATTGAGCTTTAATCAGAAATTCTACATTATCCAAATCAGATGCTGCTTTGTTTGAAATTTGAAAGGCTAGGATTGCTTCATCAGTCTTTCCTCTCTTCTTGTGTAGAAGACCCTCATAATAGTAAATATTTGGCTTAACTCTTAATTCTCCCACTTCATCCAATTTTAGTTTACACATCTTGATAGAAGTTTCTGCTAGATTATAGTTATCCCTCTCAATAGCTATCCATGCAGATAACAAATAAGGTTGGATAAGATTAAGTTCCATTTCCTCATCCAATTTAAGAGCAACATCAAGCATTTCTCTTGCTTCTTCATATCTTTCTAGCAAGAGACACAGTTCTGCAATATTTGATGCACTAACAGCTTTTGCTCTTGGATTCTTGGAAACAAGTTTATGAATTTGTCTTAGCAATCTGATAGATCTTTCAAAGTCTCCTCTTGCTAATTCTAATTTGGCAGAATTATTTAGTAAACTTGCTCTGTCTGCAGCTAAACCTGTTTCCTCTGTTGGAATAATCGCTGCATTGAGCATTTTTTGAGCTTTCTTGAATTCACCTTTGTTAATAAAAACTGTGGTAATAAGGTTCAAAGCAACAGATTGGAAATAAGGATCTCTTTGTTTTACTGCACTTTGAAGAACACGTCTGGCTAGAGCTTCGACTTTATCAAAGTCACTTATTAAAAGGAAACCTTGAGCAGCTAAAGTATAAATAAGAAAAGTTGCAAGCTTCCCTTCAAATTCGTCTGCATATGAGGCGATATGGTGATCAATTTCATCAACAGTAGTTAGAGCCATTGGATAGTTTTGTTCACCATAAAGAAGTAGAAATTCCAAACTAGCTGTAACAAAAGCATTTCTAGGAGATTCTAGCGATTCACTATATTTCTGTTGAAATTGTAGTTTCAAACTTACAATTTTGTTTGTCATGTTGAGTCTTGAGTAAGCATAAGCTCTGTAGAGATAATACTCAGGTCTAGCTAGTGCTTCTGTCAGTTTCAATAGAGATCGGAAATCACGAGTACAAATAGCTGCATCAATTGCAAGATCCTGTAAATCTGCACTTACAAAATTTGTAGTTGTATAATCTATGCATGCTTTTGCGAAGTTATTTAGTGCATTCTTGTCTTGTTCTATTGCATTGACAAGTTCTACAACATAGGGATCTTCGAATGTCTTTTCGTGTCGAACGCTGAATGGTGCAAACATCTGTGAATCTCCTTATTTCACTTAGTATAAAGTGGCCTCTAATTATATATGCGAGTAACACTCTGAAATTCTAATAATTCATTACTAGATTTGCCTATTTAAACGTTCATTTAGAAACCAATACACACGATTTAAATTCTCAAAGAATCATCTTCTGGTAGGGCAGTTTTCTTTTCAGATTTTTTACCCTTCAGAAATCTTTGAGCTATTATTGGAATCATGATGGCTATGGGATATCCTAAAGTAGCTATTGGAAAAGTCCAAGCAAGTAAAGCATTGTAAATGAAAACCCCAGAGGAAGTTCCCAAAGCTCTTGATAATCGTCTCCCTGCAGAGACAAAACCCGTTGATGTTCCTCTATATTTAGGTGGTAACCAGCTGTAGAAGAATGCATTCCAAGTAGGTCGGGACATATTTGCTGAAGTTCCTCTGATTACAAAGAATAATGCAACAACCACTAAAGTAGGTCCCAAAGTTATCCCAAGAGCTAAAGCAGGTACTAAGAAATGGAGTAGAGCAAGAACCTTCTCATTCCCCATTTTATTACTCATAGGAAGTACTAACAAACTTCCCGCTGCAATTCCAACATTTGATGCTGAAAGTATATATGCCCATTGAATATCAGTCGCTCCAAGTTCTTCAATAATATAGAATCTAATAAAAGGGATGGCTACTCCTGACGTAAAACCTATAATTGCTTCACAAACAAAAAATGCTGCCAATTGTACCCTAATTGGTTTTTTACTAGTTTCTTCATATTCTTTCCAGTCATCATC
>MEHH01000132.1 GCA_001940755.1 Candidatus Heimdallarchaeota archaeon AB_125 | reverse complement strand
AACATTTGAAAATGGGATTCTTTGGTTATTTGTTTTTGATAGGTATTGATTTCTTAATTAAGAGGAAGAAAATAGAAAATAAAAGATCATTTGCGTTTTCTAGATTATTAACAAGTTTACTTGTCCCATGGATAATATTCATCATCTGGTATTTAGCTCCCGCAATAATTGGATTGCCATTATCATTTGGATGGGAATTAGCATGGGCAATGATTGTTGTGTTCATCACAGGAATTCTAGCATCAATAATTGACGAGAATACTGAAAAATTGAAGTTCAATTTATCGGTAAAAATAATAATTATCGGATTAGCACTAATATCCATATTCATCTTCATTTTATTCTCATTTGGAGATGGTCCATGGGTTGATGTATTTACACTTCATGAGCATTAAAAGAGAACATCTTTTTCTCTTTTTTGATAATATCATAAAATTGAACTATAAGATGTAGAACATCCGAGAAATCATATAAGCAAAGAAATAACAAATAGTTTAAATAGTATCCGAGACTATAAATAAATTGTATAAAGGGGAATATAGAATGGGCGCAGGACAACGGAAAATCTTCAAAATTACGCTGCTTGGTGATGGTGCTGTAGGCAAGACAAGTCTCCGAAAAACCTATCTAGGAGAAGGTTTCAAAGATGGGTATTCAATGACTATAGGTGCCGATTTTGCTGTTAAACGTTTAAGAATAGATGACCAAGATTTTGTTGCGCAGATTTGGGATCTTGCAGGACAACAAAGGTTCTCTGCTGTTCGTGAAGTTTATTATCGAGGAACGTCTGGATGTTTACTAGTTTTTGATATTTCACGACGTTCGAGTTTTGAAAACATTCCATCTTGGATTGCAGAACTTCTGAAGAACAATAGTAATAGAGTAGTACCAATTGTTTTAATTGGTAATAAGAGCGATCTTCGAGCAACTGCTAAAGATCCAATCATGCGAGAACAATCAGAAGAATATGCTCGTAATCTTTCTGCATGGTCAGGTTTTACAGTTCCATATATTGAGACTTCTGCTAAAACTGGAGAAAATGTTGATGAAGCATTCAAGACTCTTCTAAAGAACATTGTTCTGTTTTACGAAAAATTATATGCACAACAATAAGGAATTTTTTTTTCCTTTTCTTTGTTTATTGTTGATTATTGATACGAATATTCATTGTGTCTTCATCAAATTCAGAATGAAGTGATACAGTTCCATCTTCATTTACATTTAGAATCTTCATCTGTTCTAACTCTGAAATATACTTTCCTGTTTGAGAAAGAGAGACACCCAGCACAAAAGAAAGCTGAATTGGAGCTATAACACCCATTCTTCTTAACAGATTTATGATGTTAAATCTTGGATCAGAAGTAACTATTCGTTCTAGAACGCTTTTTTGTTTCATCCATTTTTCCATATCTTCTGTGATTTTCTCCATTTTGTCTTCGAGTTGTTTCTTTTCTGCTTCTATTACAACAATTTGATCAGATAACTCATAGATTAGAGATTCTCTTTCCTCTAATAGAAGATTTAGCATATCCTTTTCTCTTTGAAAATCCTCGAAAACACTTGTATCAATGCCCCCATCACTTACAGAGGGACCACTAGGTTTTCTTTGGAATTTCCTTCTGTCTTGCTGATATGGTGATACAGAAAACATACTTGATAAGAAATTAAATAATCTAAAGAACTCTGATTTCATTTCTGATATTATTACATCTGATGAGTCCTCAAGAAGCCCATTAACATATTGTATTGCTGGATCTAGTTCCAGAGTTGAAGTTTGCTTCCTTCTCTTAGCTTTTTCTTCCTTGGCTTCCTTCTTTTTTGGCGATTTCAGATCTTCTTTTAGTTGTTCAACCTCTTCAGAGAGCTTGGTTATTTCAGTTGCTATTTCTTGAAATTCCTCTTCTTCTACAGGTTCTTTCTCTTCATAATTTTCCATCGAAATCATCTATATTTTTGCTGTTGATTCTATCTTAAAGCCTTCAACTTCAGATGGAGTAAGATCTAGGTTTTCACTTACGAATGCTACACCCATTAATTTTGTTATAGCGAAAGTATCCTTTATTCTGCTACCAACTGTGCTTCTTGAAAAGTAGAATATACCTTGAGCAGCATTCATAATTATTCTTTCAGCAACAGGATCAAGAACACCTTGAGGTAATAAGAAGAAATGAACTCCACCAATTTTAGTAATTGATGTTATTACTCCTTTTAGAAATGTGATTAGATCATTTGAATCTTCATCTAATCTATCTTCTTTCATCCATAATAAATCATCAAAAACACTGAAACATTGCTTATTTTGGCTTTCTCTAACATGAAGCATCCTATCAATAACTCTCTTGACATAGGTCTTTCTTCTTACTTCTATTTTTCCTAGTTTAAGAGAAGAAGCCATTGAAGAACTAGAAAGATCAAACATATTTTCAAAATACCAGTTTTTACCTTCGAAAGGCTTTACATCCCATTCATAGGCTTTGAATGAATTTAAAACATGGCCATAGGGACGACTACTATGAACATAAAAAATGACATTATTAGTTTCTTGAGCCCAATTCAGAAGAATTCTCTGTATAAACAATGTTGGTATAACAGTTTCTGAAGGATAACTTACCAAAATCAAAGATCCTAAAGGAAGTCCTTTTCGTTTGGACATTTCCATTCCTAATTTTAGATCAAGAGATCTAATACCAGTTTTGATTAAATCGCCTCTTTCATCTTTTGATGAGTTTGTTTTACCTATACGATCTATATCCCCAGTTGTTGAGTCCTTATCCATTAAACATTCCTCGAATAATTATTAGCTTACTAAAATTGCTCTAGTTCCCTTAGAGCAAGTTCTAGATCAGATATGAATTCATCTTGAACTTTCTTTTCTTCTTCAATAACAACAGGTTGGGGGGTAACTACAGGTTGATCTTCAGGAGCTGGAACAGGCTTTGCTTCAACATCCAATATATTTCGGACTTTTTCTGCTGCAATTTTCATGGTTCTTCTTACCATTCCAAGAGCTACTCCGGTATCAGTTATCAAACATAAAACTGTACTTCCACAACTTGCTACTAAAATTAAACCATCTGAAAATTCAGAGATAATAATATCTAAAATAGCTAATCCAACATTTGTTCCTTGTTGTTCACTAGCTAAATATACTGCACTTGCTATTGCTCCAAGAGCTTCTGTTTCAAACTCATCAAAAGCAAATCTTGAAGAGTAAGCTAGTGTTAATCCAGTCTTATCGGCTAATATTACATGATTGATATTAGCATCACTTGTTATAATTTCATGAAGTATTGTATTTATTTGGTCAGCACCATACAAGCATATCACCAAGTATTTTACGACATCTCTTAATGTTTAATTGTTGTTTAATATATTTAAAGATTAATACAGCTGTAGTCGTACTAGCTATTACCAAGCAAAGTTTTTAAACATGACGCAAAATTTAGCTCCATGGCTAGAATAGCATATCCAATAATTATTCTGAATTTTAAGAACTACGACCAAACAGTTGGAAAAAAGGGATTATACCTTTCAAAAATTGCAGAAGAAGTTGCTAAAGAATTAAGCGTTTCAATTGCAGTATGCCCCCAAACAGTTGACTTAAGAAAAATAGCTGAAGAAGTTGACATTCCTGTTTTAGCACAACACGTAGACGCCAATGATTCTGGAAGCTTTACTGGAAATAATCTATTGCAAGCTATAATTGAAACTGGTGCTGTTGGGTCTCTTGTCAATCACTCTGAGCATAGATTGAAATTATCTGACATTGAGAGGATTGTCAATAAAGCTAATTCTTTAGATTTCTTTACATGTGTGTGTTCAAATAATCTTCAAACAAGTAAAGCTATAGCTGCATTAAATCCAGTAGCATGTGCAATGGAACCACCTGAATTAATTGGAAGTGGAGTATCAGTAACTACACAACCTGATTTGGTTAAAGACACAATTAAAGCTATTACAGATATTAACCACAATGTTCAACCTTTAGTCGGCGCAGGAGTATCAACTAATCAAGATGTTTTAGAAGCGATTCAACTCGGAGCTAAAGGGGTTCTTTTAGCTTCAGGTTTTGTGAAAGCCAAAGATCCAAAAGAAGTATTATTAAGAATGGCAGAAGCAATTTTGTAATTACGACAAAACATCATTGTAAGAAATCAATTCTTACTCATTTTTTTTCCACATTGTTTTGTCGCCTTGTTGTATCTGGGTAAGAATACCAGCTTCGGCCATTTGTTCTAAGGATTTAACAAATTCCTCCTTTGAAATTGGGGAACTTCCTTGCTTCAATGCAGCAAATTGACATGATGCAAAAATTGCATCTTCAAACATAAACTTCGAAGAACCATAGGATTCAAGTATAATATCTATATTTGGGATGTCATGTTCTTTGACTGTAGGCTTTGCCACTTTAACTTCCTTTGTCTCTGTTTTCTTTTCTGGAGCCACAGTTTCGCCTATCATTTTCTTCAAGCTTTTTCCTCCAGATTGTTCTCCAAAACCGTATAATTCAGCCAACCAGTGAATTGCATGATTAACAAATGAATCAACAGATTCAAAATTTTCTTCGCCAACAAGTTTCTCTATATATTCAAACAATTTCTCAGGAATTTTTGCATCAAAAGATTTCATACTTAACCAATCCTATTGAATGTATTCAACGGTAAAATATTCTTCGCTGTGTTTTAAACCTTTTTTATCTAGGTTAAAGGGCTCTAAGAGATATGTGAAAAAAATGTTGTTGATGGCGTCCTGCTATTTTTCTATCATGTGTGTGAAGAGCACATCTAAGCCGTCTCAAATCAGTCATTCGCCTAATAACATTGAGAAGAAAATGAAGTATAAATTTTTCTGTAAGAGTGTTTTGTTATACTAAGAAGTTTTACGACCACGCTTATATTGAGTGAAGCCACACTTTCCACAAGTTTGACGATCTGGGTGTTCTGCCATATACACTGCATCACCACAACGTTCACATATCTTCTTTTTTCTTACGACCTTATCGCCTTCTATTTTGTATCTTTTATGTGCATTGCTCATAGTTTCACCTATTCTTATTTATTTTCTAAAACTCCAGATCTTTTTAGTAAATGTTCTCTTTCAACTTCAATTGCGCGTTCTGAAGTATTGTAAGCATGAATTGTAGCGTGACTGATACCAATTCCAAATTTTGTTTGTATTTTAATTAATACAACTTGGTTTTTCTCTCTATTAACCTCAGCTGCAACTCTTGCAAGAACAGTATCTCTAGTAGGAACAGGTTCTCCTTGATGGTCTATCTCTGCATCAAGTTCCACCCTATCGAGTAGTTTATTTTCTGTTTTCTTAACAATTTTAATTTTCATTGATTTTCACCATTTTCTGAATTAAGTTCTTCACTTTTATCTTCATTTCTTCTGTGACTGTGACTACTACTAGTCCTTCATTTGGTTGTCCATATAAGACTTTTGAATTATAAGGAGTTTCCAATATAACTGGAAGCACTAGTAAATCCTCTTCACCAGTTATTTTTATAATAATTTTGATATCATCCTTTTTTAGAACATCTTTAATTGTATTCCATGCTTCCAAAGCAATGGTCCCTGCTGGATTTGTTGTTTTTACCTCAAAAAAATTGGTTGTGTCGACTACCTTAACCTTTTTTCTTTTAACAAGTTCATCAATAATTGCTAGGTCAGGAATAAGATTTTTCTCCAATAGAGTTCGAGTACTTTCATCTCCAACTGTAATAACTTTGCAGATTTCTTTGCTTTCTTCTATTGAATTAACAAACTCCTCAATCTCTTCAGCAGTTGTAAGAACTATATCTAATGGGTCTTTAAAATAACATCTTTGATCTTCGGGTAAGATGTAGGAGCCAATATCGGAAAAATCCACTATTTTCACCGAACTCGTAGTGCATAGTGTCCCTTTTTGTTAATTTTCATTCTTTGAGAAACTTCGCTATCTTCAGGATTTAAGATATATATCTCTCCGGTATACTCAGAAGAGAGATCTTGTGTTTTGCAGCTTGCACACATGTTAGCTGTTTTCTCAGCAATTAAGTGACAGACTCGACATGCTTTAGACATATTATGCAGCCTCCTCAGCTTTCTTTGGATTCTTCAAATCTTTTTTCCATTCTTCTATCCAATCAATTGCTCCAAGAGAATCTTGACGCATGGTCAAACCAACACGAATAGCAGTTTTTCCTATACTTACAGCAATTACTCTAGCACGAACTTTTGTATTAACTAATAAATCTCGTTTAGATTTATCACCTCTTAAAACAGCATTCTTTGGGATGTAACGGAAATAATCATCTGCTATTTGGGAAACATGACAAAGTGCATCAATAGTTCCTATTCTAACAAATGCTCCAAAATCTACACATTCAACTACTTCACCAGTAACAACTTCCCCTATCTCTGGTAAATAACATAATAAACCAAAATCTGTTTCATAATATGCCCCCCCGTCTCCTGAAATCAGTTTACCTTGATATATCTTTTCAATCTCTGTAACTGCTACTAAAAAGCCTAAATCAGGATCGATTTTACCTTCGAAGCTTTCTCGTGCAATTTCTACTAAAACTTGGGAAAGATCTTCATCGAATCTGTTTGGAGGTACTCTGAGTGTATCCTTTACTTTGACGCTATAATACAAGATGATATCAGCTCTCTTTTTTCTACAGTGCTCGTTCTTATCTATTACTTTTAAATATAGTTATATCAAATATTTTTACAAAATTAATTGAAAATAATTAAAAAAATTCTCTCAAATGGGTGTTTTTTGAATTTCATAAAATAAAAGATATCTGAACGTAAAGTTTTTGATGTATAACTATTGCTGGGATATCAGTCTTGAATAGATAAGCATTAAAAATTGCAGCTTATAATTCATTAAGTAAAAGGATACAATAATTGAGGAAAAATTAATGAGTGAACAAGGTTCCCAAAAAAAAGAAGAAAGTAAATCTGCTGCTTCAAAACAAGAAGCAAGTAAAAAAGAAGAGAAAGTCATCAGACAGCCAGAAGTTAATATTGGAACAATAGGTCATGTTGATAACGGAAAATCAACTTTAGTCCAAGCTCTGACTGGAAAATTCCCTGATGATCACTCAGAGGAACTAAAGAGAGGGATTTCAATTAGACTAGGCTATGCAGATGCAGATTTTCGTAAATGCCCCAAATGTCCTGAACCTGAGGCTTATACTATTGAAGAAACATGTCCAAAATGTGGAAAGCCTTCTGAAATATTACGAAGAGTTTCGTTTGTAGATTGTCCAGGACACGAAGTTCTAATGGCAACTTTATTGTCTGGTGCAACATTAATGAATGGAGCAATTCTCCTCATAGCAGCTAATTCAAGATGTCCTCAACCACAAACAAGAGAACACCTCGCTGCAATGGAAATTCTTCAAATCCCTAATATTGTAGTCGCACAAAATAAAATAGAACTTGTTACTGAGGAAGAAGCTCAAAGAAATTATAAAGAAATTCAAGATTTTATCAAGGGAACTATAGCAGAAAATGCTCCAATAATACCTATCAG
>MEHH01000131.1 GCA_001940755.1 Candidatus Heimdallarchaeota archaeon AB_125 | reverse complement strand
ATGCAAGGGGGGCAAGAAGGTTGTATCCTGAAGAGGTCTATCAGAACTACTCTTCCTCGGTAATCTGATAAAGAAAACTCTGTTCCATAGATGTCGGTTAATGTGAAATCGGGTGCTTCTGTTTTCCCAACCACAGGACTAACGCCTGCTAATAATGCACTCGTCAGCAGCAGCAAAAGGACACTTGCTTTAACCCACATATCACATCAACTAAAGTCCATTGGGCTACGTCTAATAAGGCTTATTTCATCTCCTTACATGCATTTTCAAAGCGTCGGTTGGACAAACGTCAACGCATCTCCCACACATAATGCAATCGCTTGACAGACCGATGTCTTCTACTTTCTCTAGCCCCATCGGGCACACATCTAAGCATTTTAGGCAGTTAGTGCATTTTGCGGAATCAAGAGATATAGTCATAATGGATATTCTGTTGAAGATACCCATTGTACCTAATGGACATAAGTAGCGACACCAAAATCTTGAAAAAAGCAAAACTGAAAGAATTGTTAGAATCAGAGTTGCGATATGAACGTTAAAATAAAAGGTCCATTTCCACCCTGAATAGTAGAAGGGCGCTGGTAAGGCAGCGAAGAGGCTTCCAGCAGGACAAAACTTGCAGAAGATTGTGTCAAAAGTAAACCAAGCTAAACCAACCACAAGTGCCAACATGATGAATTTAGAATATGTGAAAGGTCGTAGCTTCCTTTTCTTTTTACTTAAGACAGCTAGCAGGTCTTGGAAGGCTCCGAAGGGGCAAGCCCAACCGCAGAAGGCTCTGCCAAAAATGGCACCGTAGACGCCTAAGATGCCTAGAAGGTAGAGGGGACAGATTCGAAGAATTGTAAAGTTTTGTAGTGCTCCTATCGGGCATGCGCCCCACGCTAATGGACACCCGTAACAGTAGAGAAAAGGGTAAACGCTTCCTGTTTTAAGTGCATAATTGACACCTAGGTTCGATATGAAGAAAGAGATAGCTTGTGTTGTACGGCGTAGTCGCTCTAGATTCATGATAACTCTTCACTATCCTAAGCCAATACAAGAGCGACAGACAACGCGAACAAACTCCCACATCACCAATTCATATTGACCGTCTAAAACTCCGAAGATAAGCGAGAGAAAGGAAAAAATCAGAAGAAAGGCTTGTTTGTGCACTAATTTCAACTGGCGCATGCACCACCTACGCTTACTAGAATAATCATTATCTTACATTAATTTACGCTTTAAACCTTCCTTTAATATTTACCACTATTCTCGACGATTTCAAAAAATTCCTAGAATACGTATTGGCGGGCCCGGCGGGAATTGAACCCACGACCTACGGATTAAGAGTCCGCCGCTCTGCCTTGCTGAGCTACGGGCCCACATATGCATCTTTGTGATTTGTGTATGGTTAGCCTAATATCTTTCGTTGTCACAGTAACGTAAATTGGCTAGAGAGTTGAACAAATTGGGCGAGCTTATCTTCGTTGGCCTAGGTCTGTGTGATGAGAAGGACATTTCGCTTCATGGAGTTGAAGAAATAAAAGAGGCAGATGCTATTTTTGCAGAACTCTACACTAGTCTAATGCCTGGGCTGTCTGTTCAAAGGCTTGAAAAGCTCGTTGGAAAAAAGATTTCAATTGTTTCGAGGCGAGTTTTGGAGGAAGAAGAGGGAGGGGCGATTTTACAGCAGGCAAAGAAGGGAAAAACGGTTTTGCTGGTTCCGGGGGACCCTCTAATCGCAACGACCCATGTAGACTTGCGAATTCGCGCGGAAGGACAGGGAATAAAAACCCGTATCATACATGGAGCATCTATCATTTCAGCGGTCATCGGCTTGTCAGGCTTACAAAACTACAAGTATGGAAGAAGTGTGACCATACCGTTTCCTGAAAACGGATTCATTTCTGAAACTCCTTACAGAGTAATCGGTGAAAACAGAAAGAGGGGACTTCACACACTATGTTTCCTTGACATCAGAGCAGATGAGAAGAGGTACATGACGGTGAAGGATGGACTAGAGACACTTTTGGCTGTGGAAAAGCGAAAACGAAGTCAAGTGATCCGCCGAGATACATTGGTCGTAGGTATCGCAAGAGCAGGTTCAAAGACGCCCATAGTCAAAGCAGGCTATGTGGAAAATATGATAACCTATGACTGTATCAGCTTATATCTTCTTTACTGTTGATTTGGGAAAAACGCAAGATGTGATTAATGCTTTAAGAGCAATTCCTAACATCGTAAACGTTGCAGTAGTCACAGGGGAGTATGATATCGTAACTAGAATTATCGTTGATGATTTGGAAGAACTTTTCCAAGTAACAACTGAACACATTCATTTAATAGAAGGAATTACTGAAACCCAAACTGCTGTAATAGAAAAAGAAGTACTTAAAGAGTGACACAATGCCAGCTCCAGAAAATCGACCTGTAAGTAGATTTAGAAAGAAAAGCACTTTCTATTCACTTGCATTAGCAAGTGGTATAATTACAAGTATCTATGTTGTATTGGATGATTTTGTAAATTTTAAGCTAATTACAGATCCGTTTGTTTTTGGAGCTTTTGAAATGGTCGTTGGTTTCATTGTAACTTTTATTCTTGTTCTATTTCTTCATATACCTAGGAAAGGAAAAACAAGAACTGGAAGGAAATTCAATTTAGGTTACAAATTGGATGGGAATTTTCAGAGATTAAAATTACCTAGAGGAAAAGTTGCATTATACACTCTACTAGCTGGTCTTTTCGCTACAGGTTCTACGATTTTATATTTCTATTTACTGAACCGAAAAGGATCTTCTGTTATTATGCCATTTAGTCAATTTGTACTAATATATCTATTAATTGGAGATGCAATTTCTGATAGAGAAAAGCCAGTCATAGTTGAAATTCAATCAATTGCTATGATTGCTTTTGGAGTGATTATTGCATCAATTTCAAGCGTTGGTGGAAATGGTTCTTTTACTGATTTCTTGATAGATGTTGTACTAATAATGGTACCATTTTCTCTATTTTCAGCATTCTATATCTATTTCCAGAAAAAAGCTCTAACAACCAAAAACAGAGAAGGAAAATTGTATGACTCGATTAATCTACGAATTTGGACAATGTTAATTATAACAATTGGACAAACGATAGCTGCTGCACCAGCTCTCTCCAATGGAGGATTTGTAGAAGTTAGTAATTCTTGGAAAATTGCACTTTTTCCTGTCATTGTTTCAATGTTACTTGCTTTCATCTCAATAGTATTCTATACAAGAGCACTCACTATGGGTAAAATGTCTATTGTAAGAGCTTTAAGTAGCGTAAGTGTTGTTACCACCTTTCCAATACTGGGTTTAGCCAGTATCTGGCTTCCAGAGATTTTTGGTTTCGGAGCTGAAAATCTCATGCTTGATGTGGTACTAAAACTTTCAGGATCACTTTTGATTATAATTGGAGTTATCGCTTTAGCGCTATCAGAAACTAAGAGTATTCTCTTAGTGAAAGCAAAACAGGGATTTGCCATTAATGTTGAGGAGTTAACAAAAATGAAAGGAATAGAGAGTGTTTCTTTTATTACAGGAAAGTATGATTTACTCATCAACATCAAAATGAGGAGTATTGGTAAAGCATTCAGTCTGGTAGAGAAATCAATTGCTAAATTATCTTGGATTGATGATGTTATAACTTTTCAAATAATGAAAGAATTTGAATAATAATACAAAAAAAGGGATAGAAGAATATCCGAAACATTTTTGTCTTTACATTTCCTTTGAGAAAAATCTATAAAGCTTCAAGATTTCTGGAAATTGAATTGAAATGGAGATTTTTGATATTCAAAGCAAAAAGGGAGAGAAAGTATTTGGTCATATTGACATGTTGGAATACCCACATGGTACTAAAGAAAGATTACCTATTTGTATAATTGAAGGCGTTGAAGAAGGACCTACTTTCCTATTAACTGGCAATATTCATGGAGATGAACTTCATGGATTGGTTACTCTTCAAGAAGTTATTCAGGAAATTAATCCAACTCAAGTCAAAGGAATTGTAATTATTATACCGTCTTTGAATCCTGCTGGATTATTAGTAATGACTAGAACTCCACTTTATGTAAACAAAGATCCAAATAGACTCTGGCCAGACCCAAAACCTAAGAAGAAGCCTGAACTGAAATATGAAGATCCATTTGATGAAAATCTTGATCCTGAAAATTACCCAAATGTGCAAGAAATCTTCTATACTAAATTTGCAGAGATTTTTGACAAAGTAGATTACTTCATTGATCTACATTGTCATGCAATACGTTCACTTCCTTTCTCTTACCTAGATAGAGTTTATTATGATGAAAAAATTGAAGGTCAGAAAGAAGATTCACAGAAGCTCTTTGATAAAACAAAGGATTTTGTAGAAGCTTTTGGTTTCACACTTGTATTAGAAGGACCACCAAAGTACTATTTCAAAGAAAATCTTCAGAGATCCACAACTGGTAGTTTTGTGAATAAATGTAGGAAACCGGGTTTTACTGTTGAATTAGGAGCATCTGGATATGTTGAGATAGATATTGTAAATAGTGCCAAGATAGGGGTGTTCAATGCATTAAAATATACAGGGAATCTTGAAGGAGAACTCGAAAAAATTACTAGTTTTCCAGTCTTAGATGAGAAGATGTGGAGAGAAGTTGCAATTAGAACTTCTTTCTCTGGTTTCTTTGTTCCTCTTATCAAAGCAGGGGAAGTTGTTGAAAAAGACACTCCCATTTTTGAAGTTAGAGATATCTTTGGCAAAATCAAAGAAACAATACTTGCTCCAGGATATGGTACAATTCTAGGTATGTGGGATGACATCAGATGTTATCCAAATCAAGAAATAGCAGTTTTCTTAGTTGATAATACTATAGATGTGATTCTACCTTGGGAATATGAGAAAAAAGAGGAAAAAAAGGATTAGATATATTCTAATCTTCTTCTAATTCCATAGCTACTATTTCATGATCAGGTAGTTTATTCTTAAATTCTTCAATGAATTCGAGTTTTCCTATTCCTCTACCTATATGCATTGGGATAGTAATTTTTGCATTTATTGCCTTTGCAGCTTCTACAGCTTCATCTACATCCATTACATAAGTTCCTGAAATTGGAATTAGAGCAATAGTTGGATTAAGACCATCCATCTCTGGAATTTTATCAGCGTCACCTGCATGATATATTGTTATACCATCTACATCTATTATTGGACCTATGTGTCCAGATTCTTTAGGATGGAAAGGAGTTTTTGTTTCCGGATCTCTAAATCTGTGGATGTTGTATGCAGGTATGGCAGAAATCTTTATTCCTTCAATCTCAAATGAATCTCCTGGATTTAACTCTTTCATCCCTATCTTTCTAGTAATTTTTTCATCAAAAATATCTTGAACTACTGATGGTCCAATCAATATAGTTTCAGTAGATGAAACTTGGTTAATTGCTTCAGGATTACAATGATCAAAGTGTTCATGACTGCTTATAACAATGTCAGCTTTTGGTAAGTCAGCTTTAGATAATTTGTAAGGATCGATATAGATATTTTTTCCTTTAGCTTTAATTAGAAAAGCATCATGTCCTAGCCAGTGAATTTTGATTCCTTCATATTCAAACATAGTAATCGATTAAAACTTAAATTAGATATATATAAAGATTTTATCAAAATAAGAAAAGAAAGGTGAGTATTAGTATACTCTCTTTTTATCTACAAAAACGAAGATTTCTTCAGGAAGAATATTGACTTGTATCTTATCTCCTACTTCCTTTTTAACGTACTCTTCAGCTTGCTCAAGCACATCTACTAGTAACATTGTACCATCTTTTAGAAGACCTGTCATCTTGACTTCAGTACCAAGATATTCGATTGTATTTATCTCGATCTCAACACTACTCTCTGACTTCTCACCAACTAAAATATTATCTGGTCTTATAACAAGATCAACTTTAGTGCCTGTAGCAAGATTCTCTTTTGTAATTACTCTGAATTCTTCTCCACCTTCAAGTTCTACAACATTTGATTTAGTTATTTTTCCAGAGACAGTACTTGAGCTACCAATAAATTGTGCAACAAATAATGTTCTTGGATCTGTGAAAACTTCTAATGGAGTTCCATATTGTTCAATGAAACCAATATTCATTACAGCTATTCTATCACTAATAGCAAGTGCTTCTGCTTGATCATGAGTTACATAGACTGAAGTAATTCCAATTTTCTTAATAATAGAGCGAATCTCAGTTCTTAACTCCTTCCTCAGCTTAGCATCAAGATTGCTTAATGGTTCGTCACAGAGAAGAATATCAGGTTCAACTACTATACTTCTAGCCAATGCAATTCGCTGTTGTTGACCACCAGAAAGTTCAGTAGGATTCTTCTCTGCTTGATCAGCAAGATGCACCATGTCTAGTACTTCCTCTACTTTTTGTTTTCGAAAATTAAATGAAGGATCTATCTTTGCTTTTGCATCCAGGTATTTTACTTTTCTATTAACCCAATAGTAAGGTTTAGTTAACCAGAAGAAGTATAAAGCGGGATTAGTCCTTATCTTAGTTTTTTCAAATTTAGTTCGTTTTGGTGGTATCCATTCAGGAAGCTCTTTTATGACTAACTCATAGTAAGTTCTAATGGTCTTTTGTAATGCTCCAAGTAAGAAATTTGCATTTTTATAAACAGAATTATAAGAGTATTTCAGTTTGAAACTTGATAAATCTTCAGGGATCTTGAAAACTGGAAGAATATCTTCAAGAGTATATAACCAAACCTCTTTTACATCTTTACCTATCATGAATTCTTTGAATTCTTCAGCCATCTTGGCAAGTATATCCGAAGCTCCATAATTATTGAAAGTTAGACCCTCAATAATCCCTTTAAGGGAGATATCAGTTGTAAAAACAATTTTTTGTTTCAATCTTAACTTCAGACCATATTCTACATTCTTGAAAATTGTTAGATGAGGCCATAAAGCGTAATTTTGGAAAATCATTGCAGTATTTCTTTTTTGTGGAGAAAGATATGTAACTTCTCTATCTCCAAGATAAATTTCTCCTTCAAAAGGTTCAACAAACCCAGCAAGTGCTCTTAAAAGAGTAGATTTTCCACATCCTGAAGGACCCAACAAAGTTGTTATCTCCCCATCAGGAATATTAAGAGTAACATTTTCTATTGCTACAAAATCATCATAGGCGATACTCACTTTATCATACTTTACAGAAACCATAGTTCTCAACACATTATAACTTGAGATGAATAATTAAGATAAATATAAAAAGATTTTCCGAAACTGCTTTTTTCTCAAGAAAACCAATTATAATTAGATTTCAGTGATTTAGATATCAAGGACAAAAAATAAAAAGAGATGGTTTGATAAGACTTTAGAGAATGAGAGTGCTGATATGACAAAAAGAAATCCAACTAAATTTCTAAAAGAAGAATATCAAAAAATACAAGCTGAAGGAAGAGAATGGGTCCATAGAACACTTGAAACCCCTTCTGAAACCAAAGTTAGAGTAGATGGTAAAGATTTGTTGATGCTTTGTTCAAATAATTATCTGAATTTAAG
>MEHH01000130.1 GCA_001940755.1 Candidatus Heimdallarchaeota archaeon AB_125 | reverse complement strand
ACATTTTCTATTTCTTCAATCAGTGTAATTTCAAAAGGATTCAAATCAGATAAAATAGAAGTATTGAGAGAAGTAAGTAGGAACTCAATCTCTCAATTCATAATTTTGCTATTAAACGCATTAGTGTTATATGCAGGACCTCTTTCAATTTTGATAGTCTCCCAGAAGATAATCTTTCCAAATTACTTGTGTCCAAGAATGATAACTACAGCTGTAATACTCCTTGTTGGAGCTGTATTTTCACTAATATACTTATATAGAATATTGAAATTCATTTTCTTTGTTCCATTACAGATGAAATTTGAATTTTCACACCCTGAACCTGGAGTATTTCTTGCTTCATTTATTGCCTTCTTTCTAATGATTATAGTGATAATATTTATGAAGCAATTCTTAATTTTCTGTAGTCTGATTGGAGTGAATTTAGCTTAGTTCTCGACAATTCAATAAGTTTTTGAATAATAAGGAAGGAATTAACTTGATTTATGTGACTTCTAAAAAACTTGATCTACCAATTGAAGTTGATCAAATCAATACTTATCTGTCAGACTTAAGGAATCATAGTCCTTATGATGACGAAATCAATGATTTGATTGACTACATCCTTCAAAATGGTGGTAAAAGAATCAGACCCTTGATCTGTCTTCTTTCATTTGAAATGATTTCAAATGAGGAACGTAATGATTCAAGTTTAGCTGCTGCTTGTTCTTTAGAAGTTATTCATAATGCTTCTCTACTAATTGATGACATCTTCGATAAAGATGTTTACAGAAGACAACAAAAATCTTTTTATCTGAAATATTCAACTTTTGCTGCTCTCTCTCTTTCATACTCTTTGAGTAGCTTAGCATTAAGTTTAGCATCAAGAACTCAAGTAATTGAAATTGTAGATGAACTAATTAAAGCAATTCATACACTATCAACATCTTTATTCTTAGAACAAAAGTTCCGTTCAGGAAAGAAGAAAATGAGCAAAGATGAAGCAATGCAATTGATTGATAGAAAAACATCAAGCTTATTCGAGGCGGCTTCTGTTATAGGATTACTTCTAGGTAATAGTTCAAAAGAAGATAGAGATGCTATGAAAAACTACGGAAAACTGTTTGGAAGAGCTTTTCAATTAAGAGATGATTATTTTTCTCTTACTTCAAAACAAAATGAACTAGGAAAATCAGGTGTGTGGACAGACATTTCAAATCGTATTCAAACATATATTGTTTTAGAAGCGATGGATCTTGTGAATCCTGAAGAAACTGAGATTCTTTATGATTATTACATTAATAAAATTGATTACTCAACAGATAAAATTAAGGCTATATTAGTGGAATCTGGAGCTCTAGAAGTTGTAAAAAAACAAATAACAAATTATACAGACGAAGCAAATGAAATTCTTACCATGTTTCCAATATGTCCATCACGTGAAAAACTAATAGAAATTACAAATCTTTTGAAGGTTTAAAAAAGAATGAGGAATTATTCAGATCTTATTCCCTGAATATATTCACTAAACCAAATATGTGCCGTGTATCTGTCGGTTGTAACTGGAGGTGCTTTGAATCCATAAGCACAGATTGAACTTATAGGACCACTTCCTGTTCTATTAATAGCAACTTTTGTTGCTCTGATAACATCAACTAGAGTTCCTGCAGCATTAGGACCATCTAATGTTTCTAATCTGATGTCAATTTTAACAGGCATTTCCATAAAACCTTCACCACGAATCCAGAAATGACCTACACGTCTATTTCCTAAGAATTCTAGATAATCTGAAGTTCCACTTGCGAGATTCATATCATTTCCAAAAGATTCTCTTATAGCTCTTTCTTTTACTTCTCGCTTATACTGCTTTCTATCATCATCAAGAGTATTGAGTGTTTCAAGTCCTCCAGCAACATCTAGCTGGTAAGTGTCTTTTATTATAACACCTTGTTCTCTTAAAACATCTAGAAATCCTTTATGTAGTACTGTTCCACCAGACAAAGACTGTAAGTCATCACCAAGTAAGCAGACATTTGCTTTCTTGAATTTTCTTCCCCATACAGGATTATTTGCTATACTTGTGGGTGTGCAATTTATGAATGCTACTTCAGCATCAAGAGCTGCTTGAGCATATGTTTCAACTGCTTCTTCTGCACCAGAGGGTAGAGCACAGATAAATATCTCTGCTCCTGATTCCTTTAAAACTTCTACCACATTGGCTTCTGTACCTTCAGCAACAGTTATGACTTCTTGTAGATGACCTGAGAGTCCATCCTTTAAAGGTCCTTTGAGTACATTAACATCAGTTTTTTCAACACTTACAAATTGAGGAGTACTATTAATTTGTGCAAATATAGCATCAGCTAAATCCTTCCCAACTTTTTCTGAATCTACATCAAACGCTGCGACAATTTTTATGTTTTTAACTTCATAACTACTGATCTTCGGATAAAGGAGCTTGTCCTTTTTTCCTTTGTATATATTATGATAAATTATACCTTGGAGTAACCCTGAGGCTATATTTCCTATACCTGCTATTGCAACTTTAATTACATCAATTTTCATCATAAACACCTCAATTTGTTATTTCTCCTCTTATGAATTTCTCAACGAGTTCCTTAGCAATAGAATCTCTGATCTGCTCTGGAGGATGTTTAAAGAAGTAACTTGAGACTCCAATAAGGGGGCCACCAATCTTTCTATCCATTGCAATTTTCAATGCTCTTACAACATCTATCATTACTCCAGCACTGTTTGGAGAGTCCTGCACACTTAATTTTAATTGAGCAGTTATTGGTTGCTCTCCAAAGTTCTTACCCTTCAACCAAAGATAGCAAATCTTTTCATCATCTAAAAATGGAACATAATCTGAAGGACCGATTCTTGTAGGTACTTCATATGGAAGCATACTTGTAACAGCTTCTGTTTTTGAAATCCTTTTAGTTGTCAATCTGTGTTCCTTTTTCATGTTTTCAAAATCAGTATTTCCACCAATATTCAATTGGAAGGTTTCATCTAATTTTATTCCTCTATCATGAGCAAGAGAAACAAGAACACGATGTAAAATAGTTGCACCTAATTGAGATTTAATATCGTCTCCAGCAACAGGTACATTTTTTTCCTTGAATTTTTGTGCCCATTCAGGTTTTGAAGCTATAAATGCAGGAATACCATTAGCAAAACCAACATTAGCATCCAATGCAGCTTGTGCATATACTTTAGAAGCTTCTTCGCTTCCAACAGGAAGGAAATTTATTAAAACATCAGCATTTGATTCTTTTAATACATCCGTGATATTTGCTGGTTGAACTTTCGAAGTATCATAACAGTGAAATGTCTCCATCATGTGAGAAGCAACACCATCATTAATGGGACCTGGTAAAACAGTAATACCTTTGTGAGGAACATCTGAAAATTTGTTACATACATTGGGACTTTGCCAAATAGCTTCAGAAATATCCTTCCCGATCTTCTTTGTATTAACTTCAAAAGCGGCTACTACTTCAACATCTGAAATATGATAATCACCGAATCTTACATGCATAACACCTGGAACAAAATCGTTTTCATCAGCATTTTGATAATATTCTAAACCTTGTACCAAAGCAGATGCACAGTTACCAAGACCAGCAATTGCGACTTTAACTTTTTTTGACATATGTTCACCTTTTTTCTTGTTAAAGAAAATTAAATTGAACTTTGAGCAAAGGAACGTTATGCTTTTAAAAAGTTTTACTCTATATGTTCCTCATGCAATCAAAGAGAAAAGCAGTTCTTATTACAGGTGGATTAGGACAAATCGGATATTATCTCTATAAGGAATTAAGAAACGATTATGATCTTTATATCTTAGATAACAAATCATCATCAAAGTTTGAACCTCCTGAGGACGTAATTTTCATAGAAGGTGATATAAAAAATAGTGATATTTTCTCTGATTTACCCAGAACTGATATGGTAATTCATCTTGCTGCACAGATAAGTATCGAAAAATCTACACAATCCCCACTCGTTGATGCAGAAATCAATATTTTAGGCACTTTAAACGCATTAGAATATGCTTTACGACACAATATCCATAAATTTGTACATATTAGCTCATCAGCCACGTTTGGTCACCCAGAATTCCTTCCTATTACGGAAAATCACCCAAAGAATCCTCTCTCTCCTTATGGTTTAAGTAAGTCTGTAGCTGAGAACTATGTAAAGCTGTTTTCGGAATTATACAACCTCAATACTGCTGTTGTAATCCCCTTTAATTTATACAGTCCAATTCAAGATGAAAATGATCCATATTCTGGAGTAATTTTCAAATTTATTAAACAAGTGAGAAACGGAGAATCACCTATAATTCAAGGCAAAGGTGATCAATCTAGAGATTTCGTGCATGCCAAAGATGCTGCCAAAGCAATCAAGCTTGTTCTTGAAGCTGAAGACACAGAAAATAACGTATTCAACATAGCTTCTGGTACCTCTATAACAATAAAGGATCTAGCTAGTTTAATTATAGAAATCAGTGGCAAAGATTTACTCCCCCAATATACAGAAGCAAGGCTCGGTGACATCAAACATAGTTATGCTTCAATTGAGAGAATAAAGAGGGAACTAGATTTCAATCCAAGTATAACTTTGAGAGAAGGATTAGAGGAATTATACTCTCAATCGTGATAAGTTTCTTCTCTTACACAAAGTAAAAATATAACTTCTACTTATTAGCATTGATGCCAGATTTCGTTATTGATACAAATTTCTACATTAGTGGATTTCAGACTTTACCAACTACCTTCTCTAAATTTGCTAAAGCTATCAAACCCCTTAATTTTAAGATTCACATGCCTTTTTACATAAAAAATGAAATGAGATTCTTCCTTCAGAGAGAAATTACTCCTCATGTTAAAACTGCTGAAGTGAATCAAAGCGAGTTTAATAAATTTCTACAAAAAGTGCACACACACACTACCAGTCTCCCTCAAAAACCAGATTTATCAGTAATTTTTCTTGCTGACAAGTTAGGTGCTACAATTGTATCTAGTGATTTAAAACTACTTGAAACAGCTGAGTTGATTGGGATTCCTACTCTTACAAATAGTGCTTTCATTAGTTTGGTTCTTGAAGAAAACAAGGATTCTTCTTTAACATCGTTCCTGAAGGAATTAGAAAATAAACTAATGACTGCAGAAATACGATACTCAATCGAAAGTACAAACAGATATGATCCTGTAAAAAGAATCAGGAAGATTATCGATTCAGCTATCTCTGTTATTAGAACTGAATACGAAGAAAAGATTACTCAATTAGCACAAAGTGACTTATCTGAAACTGATGGTTTTTCAATCGAATCTCTTGAATTAAAAGAACTCATTGGTGAAATTCAAAGTGACTTACAAAGACTTGAAGATGATTTCAACTCTGGAAGATATATGGAATTGGAGAGTGAGTTACTGGCAAGAATTAGAGAAATCACTGATTATCTAATAGATTGGAAACTTGCTGTTGATACTATAGAAGATCACATAATTTACAATGAAGCCTTGCTTCTATTAGGACGACTACATTATCTTTCTTGCATCGCCTTAATAGAGAATAAGAAAGTAGAGCTAGCTAGAGTTTACATGGATAAATTACTTATGATTTTGCTTCAAAACTCAGAAGCTAATGAACAATATGGCATTGATACCCATTTTTTACGAATGATTATTCTGCTATTATCTGGTCAATTTCAAAGATTGAATTCATACTTCACCCCCGCATTTGAGGATGAATGCAATCAGTTCCAGAGAGCTGACGTTGTTAATGTTCTAAAAGCATTAATTCTTCTAACAGTTATTCTAGGAAGTGAAAAGGCAGTAGAAGCAGCTAAAGACTATGATTATGATAACATCGAATTCATAAATCAATTAGGATTCAAATTTATGCAATTAGAGGATTTAGAGAAAGCTTCTATGATGTTTGAACAAACTTTCTATCTTTCCTTGAATTCTAAGAATAGAGGTTTATGTATTGCTAGTCTAGAATATTTAGGATGGCTTTATTTCTCTGGATTTCAGGCTGCTAAATCAACTATTCAGCATCTTTATGAACTTCTAATTAAGAAATTCCCAGAGATTAAATCAAGTTATCAAGTTAATCTACAAGTTACAAATAAACCAAAAGAATTGGAGAATTTTGTTTCTTCCTCATATCAAGCATTATCTTCATTAGCAGTTGATTTGAAATCACCGCTTTATTGTGTAGGTGTCACTTATATGAAAGAGAAAAATAAAATCAAACCTCTTATCAGAGTTATGAACTGGGGGATGATGGCCAGAATTGGTATTATAGATGAAAATCAGGATCTAATTCAAAATTCTTCTCTTGGAAATACAATCCATCTCATTGATGGAAGGTTTAAGGTTGTTCCTGCATCTTCGCACTTTCGAAAACAGCATGAAGTAGAGTTAATACTACACATTGATCATGTTTCTCAACCAACTATCCTTTGTAGATCTCCTGGAGGATGGGAGTTAACAACTATCGCTGATAAATAATTTGACACTAATACTTCCGAAATTCTTTTTATTACTATCGTCAACTGAACATATGGAACTTGTAGAAACCGGGATTATTGGATTAGATGGAATCCTTGGAGGAGGGTTACCTAAAGGTAGAACAATTCTTGTTGCTGGCCCTGCTGGTGCTGGAAAATCCACTTTTGGAATGCAATTCCTTTATCATGGAATCGTATCAGGTGGAGAAAGTGGAATTTTTGTGTCTTTTGATGAACATCCCGAGCATGTACGTGAAGAAACATTGAATTTTGGGTGGAACCTTAATGACATTGAAAAAGATAATCTATTAGTGATTTTTGATGGTTTCAGCCCTAGAGCAGGAGTTGGCTCTGACGAAAAATACCAGACTCCAGTTGATGTCGATGAGCTCATTACACAATTGGTGGAAGTAATCGACAAAACCTCAGCTGAAAGAGTTGTAATAGATAGTATTACTGCTCTAGCTCTTGCTATGTCATCTGAACAGCAAATTAGAAGACAAATTTTGAAATTAAGTGCAGTAATGTCATCATTAGAATGTACAACAATTTTAACTAGCGAAATGAGAGCTGGTGTAGTTAGTAGATTTGGTGTAGAGGAGTTCATGAGTCAAGGTGTTATAGTCCTCAATTACGAATATAGGAATAATGTTGCAATAAGAAGTATGAATATTCGAAAAATGCGTGGGTTAAAGCATGAGATGTCTGAAAGACCATTTGCAATTACACCAAATGGGATAGAAGTTTTTTCAAGTGAGCAATTTTATTTCTGATTTAGTTGCTCTAAACTTGCCTTTTATAGTAAGATTTAAAATAAGTTGTTAGATGCACCAGATAGTGATTAAATGGGTAATATAAGAACAAGTCAAGTAAAACGTTTATCCAAGCAAATTGTAAGAGATTTTCATGATCAACTTAATACAGAATTTGAAAACAACAAGCATGTTGTTGAAGAAGTCTGCACTACAATGTCCAAAAAAATGCGAAACCAGATAGCTGGTTATGTAACACGTATAATGAGACAATTCAAAGATCAGAAAATACAAGTTTTAGAAGAACTATAAGTTCACTATTACTCTTTATCC
>MEHH01000129.1 GCA_001940755.1 Candidatus Heimdallarchaeota archaeon AB_125 | reverse complement strand
GCTTTTAGCAGCTAATTCTCCTGCAGAACCTGAAATGTAAGATCCTAGACATGAAGAAAGAAATGGATCTTTGTTTACAGCTAGAAGTGAAGCGACAATTCCTGTCAAAACATCTCCTGTTCCACCAACTGTCATTCCAGGATGTCCAGTATCATTGAATTTAGTTTTCTTTCCATTTGAAATAATATCTGTTTTACCCTTTAACAAAATTACAGTTTGCCATTTCAAAGCTGTTTCCGCAACAATATCAGCATCTTCTTCAATAATTCCACTAAGCTTGATTCCAAAAATGCTCTTGAATTCTCCTCGATGAGGTGTTAAAATCGTGTTGTGATTCTTAAGTAACTTAAGGTGTTCCTCATCCATCATACTTAGAGCACTTGCATCAATTACAATTTCTCTTCTTTCTTCACTCTCTAAGAATTCTAATAAAGTCTTTCTGGTATTTTGTGTGTTCATCATACCAGGTCCAATAACAAAGCTTGATCCTTCAATTCTTGGATGAGAAAATAGTTTTTGTATATCTGATGGGCTTATTTCATTTTCATTTGCTGACATTGTTATGAAATCAGGTTTGTAGCTTGCCACTGTGTTTCTAATATTGGAAGGTGTTAGTATGAAAATTAAATCTGCTCCAGTTCTAAATGCTCCCATTCCAGCTAAAGCAGGAGCACCTATATAATCCTTAGAGCCCCCTATTATTGTAACTACTCCATTTTGTCTTTTATGACTATCTTTTTTTCTCACTGGGTAAAACCACTTTAAATCACCCAGTCCAATAAATTTCTCTGCTTCGGTTTGTATTCCTATATTTCTCACAACAATTTCTGTATCAGGAAAAGCATTTGGTGCAATTTTATTTCTTCCAAGACATACTATCTTCTTAGGATTTCTAATAAATACTCCAGTATCTACTTCAGAATCGTATCCCGATGGCAGATCTGCAGAAATGATATCCATATCTAATTTCTGGTTTAGGAAATTAACTAATGAGTTATATGGTTCTCTCATCTCACCTTGAATTCCAATTCCAAATAGACAATCTATGAGAAGAACTTTCTTCCCAATTTTTTCAAAGATATCCTCAATTTCATTTACTTCTCTTATTTGATACCAATTTTCTGCAGGTAAAATTTTCTTTAGTTTTATGTAATTTTCTTGTGATGCTGAAGAATTAAATTTAGTTTTATTCCCAACAACTACTATTTGACAATTGAATCCTTTCTCTTGAAGATACCTAGAAGCAACTAAACCGTCTCCTCCATTATTTCCAAAACCTACTAAAAAAACAATATCTCCATCGAATTCTGAATTAACAAAACTCTCTATCTCTTCAGATATGACTAATCCAGCTGTCTCCATCATTTCAAAAATTGTTACACCAGTAACGAAAACATTGTCTTCTAAAGCTCTTGTCATTTTATTTGTAAAAACTTCTCCAGAATCACTATTCATTAGATAAAATTAAACGTGTCATCTAATAACCTTTTTCAAATTAAGGAAAAAAAAGAGATAATTAAACTATATCTCCATATTTGAGTGCTTTTTTGAATTCTTTGTCTAGCTCTTTTTCAAGATTAGCAGTAAGAAATCTACTAATATCTATGATCTCTCCATATTCCGTAAATGCGGATTCAAATGATTTTGAGGAAGTTATCAACAATCCTATATCAGATATACTTTGATCTATGAAAGTCATAGTTTTGCTAAGATTGTGAGTAATATTTTTTAACAATTTGTTGGTATCAGTTTCTCTTTTACATAAATTGAGTAATTTTTTTGGTGTTTTGATTGGAAAGTCTAAACCTTCAATTTCAATCATTAAATCCACTCTTTCAGCATTTACTTGTTCTAGTTCATTGTAAAGGTTTCCTAATGCTGAAAGGTTCGTGATAATTTCATCTTTCTTCGTAATTTCCTTACCTTTAGAAGAAATAACTTCGTTAACATCCCTAATAACATCAGGGCCTAAAGAGATAATCTCTTGTGTTTTTTCATCCCAGGTATTATTAACATCTTTTAAACTGTTGATAAAAGAACCTGTTGAGTGTGCAAGTGTATCAGTTTTTCTTAGATTTTTATTCACTTTTAATCACCTATGTCACTATAGATAATACTACATCTATTGAAAATCTACAAACAAAAATTGAACGATTCCCTTTCGGAAACATTACAATAACAGTAGCACACAAACCTAATTAAACTTAACGTTAGTCCGACATGATATCATACAAAGTATTCATGAAGTAAGTTTGGGGACTTTCTCAAACACCGATGCATTCAAAATAGAATAACAGTTTATTTTCTTGAATGCCTTTCTCGAAATTCTCTAATGATGTTAAAGGAAAGGTACTTGATGTACAGTTATACATTTCGCAATGCGCAGTTCTGGCTCATAATCTCTTATATGCAACTGATACAAAACCTGGAGGAGCTTCTTTCAGAAATGAATTTGTAGATACAAAAACTGAACATTTTTTGGCAGGGGGAAGTAGTTTATTTACACCAGTTTTTGGATTATCTAAAAGAGGAATATTAGTAGCAGAAAATCATTTGTGGTATGAAGATGCTGAAATTGGATTCTTCATAGAAAGAGCTCTAGAAAGGTCATTAACTTGGTATACAGATTCTGGAAATACTATTCTAGGTACATTGATTATGTTTGCACCAATAACACTTGGGGCAGCTCATAGTTTTGCACACGAAGGAATGAAAACTAATACTCGATTGAATCTTGATAATGTAGTTTATATCGCAGATCAATTCCTTAAAAATTCTACAACTGAAGATTGTATTTATCTAACTCAAGCTCTAAATAAATCTGTTTCTGATAATCTACTACCCTCAGATAAAGAGGAAGATGATTTCACTTCATTTCTTGAAATCCATAAACATGAAAGAACAAATCTTCATGAATATACAAATTTCTATAAAAATAGAGATCTCATTTTTCATGAACTAGCTCACAAATACCAAATTACCTTGAAATGTGGATATACAACATTTCTAAGAGCTTACGAAGAAAATCAAAATTTCATTAATGCAATTACTCAGACTTATATCACTTTGTTATCAGAAAAGAAAGATACTCACATAGCTAAAAGATTTGGAAATGAGATAGCATCTCATGTAAACAAAACTGCTAAGAAAGTTGTCCAAGCTGGTGGTGTTTTTACTGAAGATGGTCTGACAAAAATTAAGGAACTAGATAAATATCTTCGTACATCTCAAGAAACACAAATAAATCCAGGAACTACTGCAGATATAACTGCTACAACTACTTTTCTAGCATTGCTGCAGGGGTATCGACCTTAGTAGTGGTTATTTCCTCAAAAACTTTCTTAGTATTTTCAATAATTTTTGAGGTAGAAACATTTCTGTTGAACTTCATAATAATGGTTCTATTTATTAATTTAACATAAATGTAACTTTGCTTTTCAAAACTCAATATTTGGACGTGTGTTGGAGAATCAAATAAATATTGAAATCCTTTTTCAGCTGCTTTGAATAAATCTAATATTACTTCTTGGTCATCATCCATCTTATTTTGAGTTGTTGTAGAGACCATACTCCTATTATACACATCAATTGAATCTGGTTTGTAAAATTTTGAAAAAGTACTAATTAGTTGTTGAGCTGTTTTTGTTTTAAACTGTTTTATTCCCTTTGCTTTCAGATCTTCTACAAGCGATTCAGTTACAAGAATAGCTTGGGGGAGAATAATAGGTTGTATTGTGTTTCCATTATGCGTTATATGAAAACATGTACCTTTAGAGTGATCACCTAGCTTAGAAGAAACCTTTCTAACGCTTTTACCTAAAACTTGGAAGATTGTGAAACCATCTACATTATATTTTGGAGCATTGGCCATTACAATAAGTGGCTCATAGTCCATAGACAATAAACACCAAGCTCTAAGATTTTGACTTTCTTCTTCATTGATTAAGACATTTGCTAAATCAGCACCACATTCAAGCAGGATTTCTTTACATCCCTCTTGAAAGTCATGAAAGGTACTAACATTACCATGGAATTCTTTAATCTGGTCTGCATATCTCTGCATAAACCTCTCAAAAATGCAATTACTTACGTATTCTGCATACTCACCTGGCATTTCATCAGAAATCTGGAAAATAAAAATCAGTGATTCTCTAGACATTACGAGAAACTGGCTTTCTTCAAGAAGAAGTCTTGATAATTTTTCTTTTTCTGTTTCTTCAACGAATTTTAAAATAGCTGTCAATAAACCTCCAACTAGAACCTCATCATCTCTGCCATATTTTTCATAGTCAAAAATAGGCACACCATGTTCAGTGATGATTAAGATTCTTTTTATTAACACATTCTTCAACTTCCATTTCTGAAATGTTCTATTGATTCTAGAATTTGTTCAATATTAGGTCTTTCACTTAATACTTTCTGTCTAGTTATTATTGAATGGATTCTTTGAGGTAAATCTACTTCTTCTGCAATATTGATTGTTTCTTGATGAAAGACAAAATCATAATGATAAAGGGATAATAAATAACTATCCAAACAAGCATGTTGTAGAAGTAATGAAAAATTAGAATCACCTATCTGATTTTTTTGCACTGTTTTTGATAATAGATATTCTTTTTTACCAGCTGATAAAAGAATCAATCTGCTTAAGAAATCTGAATTCTGCTTAGTGTATATCTCTGGGGTGCTAAAAACTATGAATCTTCCTCTTCTCTTTAGAGCTGCTAAAACTACAGGTTGATCATCCATTAATGCAATAGGAATGTATCTTTTAATCCCTGTTTCTTTCATGAAATCTTCATTCATGTTTGAGTTGATAACATGTGCTTTAGTAATAGTCAATTTGGATCCAATCAAACGAACATTCATAGGTATATTAGGTAGTCCGTAAACAAAATTGGATTGAAAAGAAATACCAATTTCCTTTCTGAATTCTTCAAAAAATCTTCCTAGATCTGTCCAAGGAGGTGATGGTAAAGTAAGAATTAAACACCCTCCTATATCGATATAAGAAATCAGTTCAATGTATTGTTCTTGAGTTAATTTCTTACGAGGAAGGCTGATGAATAGAATATGAGATTTCTCTAGAGTATTTCTATCTAAACCAGAACTCCTTTTCTTGACTATATTGAATTTGACATTAGCTTTTTCAGGATCAATAGAATTCATAATCACTTTTGGATGAATTTCTTCATTAAGTGAATAATCTATTGAACAAAGTCTCATCTTGTCTTATATACCTAAAAATAATATAAACATCTTGTGGTAGTTGAAACAAGCACAACTAATCATTATCCTTCTGCTTAAGTCTTTTTCTTAAGTCTCTTCTCAGCTTTCTTGCTACGTTGTTCTCAGGAGTATATTTCAAAGATTGAGTAACTTCTTTGTAAGCATCTTCGTATTTCTCCTTTGCATTCAAACATACAGCTCTAAGCATATGAGCTCTTGCAGACATATGAGGTGCATCAAAATTCTTTTCTTCTATTTCAGCTAATACTTTGCCTGCATATCTCAATGTTTCATCATAATTACCTTTTTTAGTATGCAAAATAGCTAATTTCGATAATATTGCTATATTCTCAGGATTACTCTCTAAGTACTCTTCTATTAGACTAAAACTTTCATCAATAAGATCTGCAGATTCATAGTAATCAACGGCTTGTAACAGTAGACTGGGATCTGTGATCTTATCGAATCTCATTGTTTTGTAGAAAACAAACAAATACAATCCTATAGCTAGAATCAGATATACTAATTGCATAACATTAAGAAATATGTCCTTTGAGGTGACTAAGGAGGTTACAGAGAAATAAGTAATACCCAAACTGATTACAGAGAATATCGAAATCAGGATGTAAAATCTAGTCCCAAAAAGTAAATTGAATCTCTTCTTTCGGAACAATTTTTCATCCTCATCATCTAGTTTGATCATAACTTCAATGTTATCTGCTACTAGAACATGACCTGCTATTTCAAGAAGGGAGATAACAAATACTCCAACAAAATTAAAGATCAGTGAAATAAGAAAATCTTCATGTTGATAATTATGATATCTAAACAGGATGTAAAAATAGCTAAAACCCGCTGAAATTAGATGAAAATTTCTTAAAACCTTGATAGAAGATAAATATATCATCCTTTTGAAATGAACTTGTTTTGGTAGAGGTCTCCGTCGAAATCTTACAATTCCCCAACTTACAAATAAAATTCCCACAGCTGGAAAGGAAGCAAATGCTACAGTATCACCTGTTCGAATATCAGAGAATGCCAGAATTAAAACTACTAAACATAATATGGTCATAATTAGATCTTCAGGAGAAAGAGACATTTCTTTATCTTGTTCAAACATTTATCGCACTAACCTTTAGATATGAATAACAAGTTTAGGTATTCATAAATTTGACGCATAGACAGAAATTACTGTACCTTTGGTTTTTCAATATCCTTAGTGAAGTTTTTGGCACTTTTTTGTAATTCAATTTCATTTAGTACTTTTGCTATACGTTCTATTGCATTCAAATTATGAACTAACGCATCTAACCATGAATATAGATCTCCAGGGTATATCTGAATGTTATATTTTTTACTAAATTCACTAGTAATGCGGATAGGTGAATATCCAAGTTTTCTTAATTCAACTAGTTTTTTTGAAAGACTAATCTCACCGCAATTACAAAAGGGTCTATCTGCACATTTGCATGTAAAAAACTCTTTAGTCCAGATTGCAAATGTGTCAATTATCATTTTTGTTGGACTCCTTCTTCCCCATCCATGACCAGAATAAAGATCTAATATTGCACCAGAGAATATGTTTGTTGAAACATTCGTTTTCAATGTTCGTACTATATCTCCATGTACTCTTGGAGCTAAATGAGCAGATTTGAAAGGCTGAATTTTAATTGCCATTGTAAGCGCAAAATCTTCTTCAAAATCTCTATTTCTTTTCCTCTCAATCTCTTGAACCAATCGAATAGCATATGCCGGTGATAGGAATGATAATGCTATAGCTTTTCCAAGCTTTGTCGGAAAAATCACCTTATCTTCAACTTCAATCATCCTCATCTTTCGAAGTGCTCTCATATTATCAGGAAGAGGACTTACCCTGCCAATTATATTTGCGAAAATCATTTTATCGTCTGCAATACTAACTTTTTGGAAAGCAACTATTGTGGCTAAAATTTCTTCCTCTTCTTCAATAACATCTAAAACTGGATCAACGTCTTCAATAGGTTTAGTTAGAAGGTCAAAAGCTATTTGTTCTTCAGTTTCTTTTTGTCCTGCGAATATCTTCCTTCCAGGTTCAACCAGAAGATAGACTTTTCCCTTATCGTGATAACCTAATCTTCCAGCTCTACCTAGCATTTGATGAAATTCTGCAACTGATAACCATTCAATTCCCATAGCTAAATTTTCAAATATAACTGTTGATGCTGGAAAATCTACTCCTGCTCCTAAGGCTATGGTTGTTACAACTGTTGTAAATTTACCTTTTTCAAAACCTCTCTCAACAATCTTTCTTTGACGGTAAGTTAAACCGGCATGGTAGAATGTTGATAACACACCTTTCTTTCTAAGCTTTTTGGATATGTTTTCACAG
>MEHH01000128.1 GCA_001940755.1 Candidatus Heimdallarchaeota archaeon AB_125 | reverse complement strand
ATGAGGATTAACTTTGGCAAAACGCAAGATTCCCACAATTGTTTTTGTTATAATATTAATTCTTTCTATTATTGCTCTTGATATAGCTAGACAAGTGCAATTTGGTGGGAGTAAGGACGATATTATTCTTAGCGTTCTTTACACAAGTGAGAAAAAAGGATGGATTAACTCAATAGCGCCAGATTTTCCAGAATGGTTTGCAGAGAGAAATCCTGGTCAAAGTGTAAGACTCAAATTTGAGGTTCAGGGAACTAGAACCTCTATGCTCTCCATACTCTCTGGAGAAAGTAAACCGACGGTGTGGAGCCCTGCTGCAATGGTTTGGGTACCTCTTCTTGATTGGGCTTGGAACAATAAATTTGGTACACAAATTCTAGATTATGGGCAAGTCATTTCTCTTGTAGCATCCCCTATTGTTATTGGAACATGGCAAAGTTATATGGAAGATAATAATTTCACGTCGTGGTCAGATCTTTATGATTTAGCTGATACTGAGCTCAAACTTGCGCACACATCTGCACAAGAATCTAATTCAGGATATATGGCTGTTCTTCTTGAAATAACCGCAGCAAGTGGAAAACAACCTCATGAAATTGAACTTGAAGATTTGCAAAATACTACCATTCAATCTTGGCTTGAAAAAGTTGAATCAAAAGCAGTTCTTTATGGGACATCAACAGGATTCTTGGCTAAACAAGCTGTACAGCTAGGACCTTCAGCTATTAATGTGATGATTCTTTATGAAAATCTCATCATAGAAACAGCAAAAGATGGAGAAGCTTTTTCAAAATGGGGTGATAATCTTGTTGCTGTTTATCCTGAGGAAGGAACTCTGTGGAGCGATCATCCCTTTGCTATTTTGAATGCTTCATGGGTAACACCAGAAGAACAATTTGCAGCACAGGAATTTGAAACCTTCTTATTGTCAAAGGAAAACCAACAGCAAGCTGTTCCATTTGGTTTCAGACCTGGTAATGAAACTCTACTAAATGATACAGATATTATTCAAGAAATGCAAGAAGTGTTCAAACCTGCGAATGGTGTAGCTTTCAACCTCACTATTCCTAGATTCGATGTTCCAACAGATGGAGAAATTTTAGATAGAATACCTGATTTATGGCTTAAAACTAGAGCTACAACTCTTGAAAGAGTTGAAGGTTCTGAATATTGGCAAATAGGAATGAATCCTCTGATTTACTTTTCATTGATTTTTGGAACTTTGACCATTCTTGTAATTGTTAGAAAGAAGAGGAGGGTTAACTGATGGTTTCTGAACAACGAGACATTGAAGTTAAGATGAGAAGAAATCTCCTGAAAGCAGAAAATTGGCTTTCTAAGAAAAATGTTCTAACCGCTGGTAAAGTAATTACTATTGTCATTTTTGTTTTGATAGTTTTAGGACCAATTCTTTATCTTCTACTGCAGATTCTTATCAATTCGAAAGAAATCAATTCAACTGTCTTCAATGACCCCATTCTTGGAAATGAAGCTTTCCTAATGATGTTAAGATCTATTGGGCTTTCTCTAAAAATAGCTGCTATAGTGACAGTTTTTGATATTCTAGTGGGTGTGCCAATAGCTTGGATTCTTGCTAGATATGAATTCAGAGGTAAAAACATTCTGGATACTCTGGTTGATATGCCAATAGCTGTTCCAACTAGTGCTTTAGGATTTTCCATTTATCTTTTCTGGGGAACAAATAATGGAATATCAAGATTGTTTAATTCACAAGTTGGTTTAGTATCGCAAGGTACTTTTCTAATTATTTTAGCTCACATAGCATTTACTTTTCCTTATGTAACTAGATCGATTAGAGGGATTATTTCAGATTTGGATTTAAACCTAGAAAAAGCAGGAAAAACCCTTGGAGCATCCCCCTTTACTATCGCTAGAATGATATCTTTACCAATGGTCAAAGAAGGACTCCTAGCTGGAACTGTACTAGCATTTACTCGTTCCTTAGGTGAAACTGGTGCAACATTAATTGTTAGTGGTGTTTATCAAACTGCTCCAGTAGTTATAGTCAGCTGGATGAAGGGGTTGAAAATCCCCACAACTGCATTCCTTGCTTTTATACTGATTCTAATAAGTCTCGTCTTGCTAACAACTGTGAGATTATTCGCACGCAAGGTTGGATTACCTTGGAAAAAAGTATTTCCAAGATTCGAAAGAAAATTGAGTTCAAAGAAAGTAAAAAGATCAAGAGATGGAGTATCCTTATTCTTGTTCTTCATGTTCGTGTTTATTCCAGCATTGTTTGTAATAATTTATTTATTCCAATGGTGGGGAAGATCTCCGTTTTCTGGTGATCCGCAAGCTGGAATGATTTATCAGGTTTTCCAAGCACCTGATCGGAAGTTCACGGAAATTTTTCGGGCTTTAGGCACGTCTATAGAAATTGCTCTGATTGTCACATTGATCAATATGGTAATTGCCACTCCTATGGCGCTGATGATATCAAAAATGAAGAATAAGAAGGTCAAAGGTATCTTGGATCTATTGATAGATATTCCATTAGTAATTCCAAGCTCAGCTTTAGGATTCAGTATATTCTTCTTATGGGGATCTAATGGAATGCACATACTTTCACCAGGATTCTTTATGATAGTAATTGCGCATGTTTCGTTCACGTACTCATACTGTGTAAGACCATTAATAGGTTCATTTGATGCAATTCCAACAATGTATGATGAAGCAGCAACGGCATTTGGAGCTTCAAAATTCACGGCTTTCAGAAAAGTAACTTTACCCTTCCTCAAGAGTGGACTAATAGCAGCAGCAATCATGACTTTTACTAGGTCAATGAGTGAGACTGGAGCCACGATAATTACTATGGGTGTTGAACGCACAATACCTGTTTTATTAGTTGATTTCTTTGAAGCATCAACCTTTCCAGCTGCAGCTTTCGCTTCAACAATTCTCATAATCATCTCATTTGCAATGTTATTGTTATTGAGAAGAATTACTAGGAGGGCAAAGAATGAGTGAAATTAGATTCCAACATGTAACTAAGATTTTTGGTAAAAGTGTGGAAGCTGTTAAAGATTTAAGTTTCATAATAAACGATGGGGAATATATCTCACTGATTGGACCAAGTGGTTGTGGAAAAACAACTACTTTGCGATTGCTTGCAGGAACCATCTTGCCCACAGAAGGGGAAATTTTATTTGATGATCAACCGATGCAAAATGTTCGAATCCAAGATCGAAATATTGGTTTTGTTTTCCAGCATTTTGCTATCTTTCCTCATATGACAGTTAGTGAAAATATTGCCTATGGGCCAACTGTGAGAGGTAGAAGTAAAAGAGAAATAGAACCTTTAGTTGAGAAAGCACTCAAATCTGTTCAAATGAGTAATAAAGCTAATTTGTATCCCGATTCTCTTTCAGCACCAGATTGGCAGAAGACAGCTTTAGCAAGAGTTCTTGCTTCAGAGGCAAGAATTCTTTTGCTAGATGAACCTTTAGGTGCTCTTGATCAAAAGATTAGAGAAGAATTTCAGCTGTTCCTTAGAGATTTGGTAAAAAGAGAAAAATTAACTGCCATCCATGTAACTCATGATCAAGCTGAAGCTTTAACGATAAGTGATAGAGTTGCAGTATTAAATAAAGGAAGACTTATCCAACTCGGTACTCCCTCAGATTTAATCTATAATCCAAATCATCTCTTTGCTTCATTCTTTGTAGGTGAATCAGATTTCTTGGAAGGAGTAATAATTGATGATTCTGCAGAGAATGCTGAAGTTAGAATTGGACAATCCTTGATTAAAGTCAATAATATGGGAGTAGAGAAGGGAAAAAGAGTAGCTGTTGCAGTTCGAAGAGAGTTTTTCCAGGTAGAACCAATTACAACTAAAGGTCTTACAAATTCATTACCTGGAGAAGTAATTGAAGATAAGTTTCTTGGTTTATTAAGACGTATTAGAATAAAGTTAGAGAATCAACAGATTATCGAAGCAAAAATTCATGCTAAACATCCAGTTCAGTTTAAAGAAAATGAAAAAGTTATAATTAATATTGATCCTTCAGTAACAAGATGTTTCGATTTCCCCAAAGAGGGTATTGTTTCTGCATTGGAGATGTGATAATAATGGTTAGAGTAGAGCTGAAAGAAGCAACCAAATATTACGGGGAAAGAAGAGGTGTAGAAGATATTAACCTCTCTATAAATGATGGTGAATATTTAGCTGTTCTTGGTCCAACTGGTTCTGGAAAAACAACAACCATGTATCTAATAGCAGGATTGTTATCTCCATCTAAAGGCTCCATTCTGTTTGATGATGAAGATATTTCCAACGTTCCTGCTGAAGATAGAAGTGTTGGATTTGTATTCGAAGAATATAATTTATTCCCAAGAATGACAGTTGAATCTAATATCTTATTTGGGCCTACTGTCAAAGATTTGAATTTAATTGAATCAAGAAAAATTTCTAGAGAACTGCTTGCTTTGTTAAATATCTCTGGCAAAGAACCCAACTATCCTGATGAGATAAGTGGGGGTCAAAAACAACGAGTGGCATTGGCAAGAGCTATAGTCTCTGATGCAAGAATACTAGTCATGGATGATCCACTCAGAGCCTTAGATGCAAAAATCAGAGAAATACTTCAAGTTGAACTACGTAAACTCGTAAAAGATTTAGGAATTACTTGTATCCATGCAACTCATGATACTCAGGAAGCTATGCGAGTTGCAGATAGAATTGCTGTTTTTAAGGATGGAATGATAGTTCAAATTGGAACCCCTGAAGAAGTGTATAATCACCCCAACTCTCTTTATGTAGCAGAATTTCTCGGAGAAGGTTCAACAATTGAGGGTAAAATTGATGATATAAAAGAAGAAAAATATCTTGTTCTTCAGGATGGTTCAAGAATCAA
This sequence comes from Candidatus Heimdallarchaeota archaeon AB_125, assembly GCA_001940755.1. Lineage (GTDB taxonomy): Archaea > Asgardarchaeota > Heimdallarchaeia > Heimdallarchaeales > Heimdallarchaeaceae > UBA460. The sequence continues at coordinate 2,739 of MEHH01000128.1, read as the reverse complement.
TGTAGAAACAGACTTGCAGAAAGATGAAGAAGCAATTGCTTTGATTCCAGGAGAATTAATAGACGTTTATCCAATATCAATGAAAAAGAAACTTAATTATCATAACATCTTTGAGGCAGTTTTGTTAGATGTCAGATGTGTTGGGGAGTTTAATGAGTTGGATTTAGAGATTTTTGGATCTAGATTTAAGGCAAAGGATCTTATTGGAAAAGAAATTCCATTGAAGAAAAAAAGCAAAGTATTGGTTGCCACAGATAAAGATGATTATAGAATATTTCCAAAGAAGGAGGGGAAAATGATTAACAAAAAGAAATCAGATAGAATTATTAATTCAAATACGCAAGTAGGTATTGATGGTTCTTCTGTTAAAAAGGTGAAAAAGAAATGAATACTAAAGAACTAAAACAGTGGTTAAGTAGAAGACGATCCTCTAAAGTTCTTGATAGAATTAGAGATCACTTAATTTATGTTAATAGCTGCATTACCAAATCTAGAGACTTCTATGATTTTTGGGTAAAGAAAGATGAAGACGCAGCTAAAAATATGTATGATATTATTCATCAAGAAGAGAAAACAGCTGATAGTATTGAAGCAGAAATTGTAACTATGCTAACTGAAGGAGAAACTCCAGATTACGTCAGATCAGATTTGATGAGTTTTGTAAGAATGGCAGATAAAGCAGCTGGGAGTGCTAAAAGAGGTGTGAAAAACCTTCTGCTTCTAATAAGTAGAGAATTTCCAGAGGGAATCAACAGATTAATAGAATCTATATTTGATTTACTAATTGAAGAAATGGAAGGATTCATCAAAGTATATGATGCAATGTTCAAAGTTGAACACTCTGAATTAATAGCCATTATCAAAAAAGTAGACGAAATAGAATCAGCAATAGATGTAAAATATGGGGAATTAAAATATGAAATTGCTTTCTCAACAGAATCTGTACCAGCAGGTTCTTTGATAATACTTGATCATGCAATAAAGGATTTAGAAGAGGCTTCTGATTTGATTGAAGACTGTGCAGATATGATAAGAAGTATTGTACTATTGTGAAATACCTCTACTACAGTTTAGAAAACCTCTGGATTATTATGCAAAAAATAAAGAGAGATTTATGTGATGTAAGATGATTTTATGGCTCTGATCGGTCCACCACATTCTGGACATTCTCTTTCATTTGCATGAACTTGATATCCACAATATTCACAGAATTTAGCTTTCTTTACTGCTGTTTTTGCTTTATAACCAGGGGCATATGGGCCAATTTTGGATAGTTGAAAACTACTAAGCAAAGAGTTTCTTCTTCTAGTTAATGAAAAAATCATAGTGGGCATGAAGATAAAAAACATGAAACCAATTGTTCCAAATAAGACGTAATTGCCGGTCCATAATCTGTCTAAATCGATAGGATTACCAAACGGTAGAAAGGAGGAGAAAAGCAATCCTAAACCTGTAAATATTCCCCCAATAAATATTAAAACACCTGGAATCAAAACATATCTAGCTTTGAATCCCTTTTTCTTCGTTTCTTTTGTCATTTTGATATTTTCAGAATGAAAGTTAATAAAGTTTGAGTAAGTTTTCTCCTTTACAGTGAAAATTCATCTTTATTGAATTTACTAAATGATTTTCATATTTCTTCCTACCTCTTCAAAAATTTGTAGAATATCTCCTACTATTTCTTCTGTCATCGTAGCTATATATGAAGAGCGGATTCGTTCTTCACCTTTAGCTGTTGCGGGGTGAACGACAGGGTTAGAGAAGATTCCTAAGGGTTTGTGTTCAAATAATTCTTTGAAAAATTTCATTGTTTTTCTTCTTTCACCAACCATTAGAGGAACAATAGCTGTGCTTGAATCTCCGACATTAAAACCAATATCTCTTAATCCATCTCTAACCTTGCCAGCTACTGATAAAACATTCTTTCTATAAGATTCATCCTTTTCAATAATATCTAGTACAGCTATAACAGTTGCACAATTTGCAGGAGGTGGACTAGCAGAAAAAATAAATGATCTTGCTTTATGCATAAGCCAGTTACACACAGCTTTGCTACCTGCGATAAAACCTCCAATAGTTGCGAAGCTTTTGGAGAATGTCCCCATGGTAATTCCTACCTTATCAACTAAATCAAAATGAGCTGCCGTTCCTCTTCCATGAGGACCGATTACACCAACTGCATGAGCATCATCAACGTAAATCCCTGCACCATATTGTTCAGCTAATTCAGCAAGTTCATCAAGCTTCACAATATCTCCTTCCATGGAAAAGACACCATCTGTAATAATCAAACCTTTGTTTTTTGGTATCTCTTTCAAACATTTTTCCAAATCTTCCATATCATTGTGTTTATAGATTTTCTTATTGCCTGGTTCCATTTTTCCAAGTCTAATTCCATCGATTATAGATGCATGATTCTGTTGATCAGATAGAACCCATTCATCCTTTTCAGATAGCATTGCAGAAATTGCTCCAAGATTAGCTTGCATGCCTGTAGAAAACACTAAACAATCTTCTGTGCCAAAGAACTTTGCTAACCTTCTTTCCAACTCTAGATGAATTTCCATAGTTCCATTGAGTAATCTTGAGCCTGTAGTTCCTACTCCATATTCTTCAATAGCTTTTTGTGCTGCTTTCTTAACTTTTGGATGAGAAGTCATGCCAAGATAATTGTTGCTGCCTAGCATGATGACTTTATTTCCGTCCATTTGGACAATTGGATTCTGTTCTCCTGCAATT
>MEHH01000127.1 GCA_001940755.1 Candidatus Heimdallarchaeota archaeon AB_125 | reverse complement strand
GCCGATATCGCCTTCGCCAAACGAGAATCGCTCAGTGACAGGCGGCTCCCGCGCTACTCCGTCTGCGAAGCCGACTCGGCCCCCAGCGCTTCCGCCCAGCTTCGATATTCTGGAGGAAGCGACTTGCCAGAAATTAGGGTTGGAATTGTTGGAGTAGGCAACTGTGCATCAGCTCTCGTTCAGGGAGTTGAATACTACAAGAATGTAAAAGAGTTCTTGTTAGAGAGGGTCAACTCATTGTTGTTGGAGAATTCTATCCCAAATCTGCTTTATTATATCCAATTACATTAGTAAAAGAAGGTGTAAAAACATTCAAGTCAAAGATTCTCAAAAAGAAAGTAGATAGACCTATTGTGAACTTTGAAAAAATAGCTAACAATCTTGAACTCAAATTCTTCGATGTTAAATATGATGCAGGTGGAAGAATTAGGACATATGTTTTAACCAAAAGATGGGGAGCTCTTCTATTTTAGTTTTCAGCTTTCCCCCATTTGATTTTTTCATCAGTTAATGAACCTACAGGGTATTTCTTCCAATTTTTTTCGATCTTCTGGAGAATAGCCGAACTTAAATCAGTATCTAGTTCATGAGATAGTAAGAAGAGATAAATTGCAACATCTGCTAACTCATCTGCAACAGAACCTTCAATTTTACTCAATTCGTTTTTTATCTCAGAATTGGTTTGCCACTGAATTAGTTCGAATAATTCACCAATTTCTACAATTAATGACAAAGCAAGGTTTTTGGGAGTATGATATTTTTCCCACTTTCTAGCATTCCTAAATTCTAGAATTTTATTAGTTATTTCTTGTATGGAACTCACAAAAATTAGAAAGAGAGACAATAATTAACTCTTTCTCTTTTAAGCAACTTTGTAGGTCCAGCTGAATTCATCCTTAATTTTTCCTGTTTGTATTCCTACAAGTTCATCATAAAGCTGTTGAGCAACATCTCCTACTTCATTACTGTTAACTTCGTATTCTTTCTCCTTAAAGTAGATTTTACCTATTGGAGTAATTGAAGCTGCAGTTCCTACAAAGAATGCTTCTGAACAAGATCCATCTGAGATTTTTTCTATAATTGTATTAATATCAAGACGTTCTTCATGAACCTTAATTCCCAGATTTGTCGCTAGTTCCATGATAGATTTTCTTGTTATTCCACGAAGAATTGTTCCTCCCAATGGAGGAGTGTAGATTTCTCCATCAATAACAAACATGATATTCATTCCACTTCCTTCCTCAACATATCTTCTTTCAATAGAATCTAACCAAATCACCATTGGGTAACCTAAATCTCTAGCCTTCTTTGATTCATATAGAGTTGCAGCATAATTCCCACCAGTTTTAGCTTCTCCAGTTCCACCAGGAGTAGCTCTAACATTTTCAGCAGCAACAAAAGCTTGAGTTGGACTAAAACCATCTTTGAAAAATGGTCCTACAGGAGCTAGAATAACATAGAAATAAAACTCATTACTTGGTCTTAAACCAATGAAAGTTTCAGATGCTATCATTGTTGGTCTAATGTATAATGATGTACCTGGTGAGTTTGGTGCCCATTCTTTGTCAACTCTGATGAGCTCAGATATAGCTTTAACAAATAGATCTTTGTTTATTTTTGGCATACACATCCTATCTGCTGAAAGATTCATTCGTTCTGCATTTTCGTATGGTCTGAACATATGAATTGAACCATCAGGATGTTGAAAAGCTTTCATTCCTTCAAAAATTTCTTGACTATAATGCAATACAGAACAAGCAGGATCCATTTCAAATGGTTGATAGGGGATTATTCTGGGATCTTGCCACTTACCTTCTCTATAATGCATGAAGAACATATGATCAGTAAACATTTTTCCAAAGGATAGCTTGGAATCTTCAGGTTTCTCCTTTTTTGCTTCTTCTTTGCATAGGAGTATTGAAATATCCATGAATTCACTCATTGTGCGTTAGTTTGATGGTGAATTTAAAAGACTTATTGATTAGCCTTAATCAAGTTTATAAACAGTGTATTTTTCTACTTTGATTTTCTAATTTCCATTAAATCAGAATAATGTTTTCGCATAGTTTTCCTTGAAGGCCAAAGCCTTAATGATCTTGCTATGTAGTACCTTCCTCCTCTTAGCAGAATCACATCAGGTTTTAACATTGGTGCCCAGAGATGAGCGATTTGAAAGGATATAGAAGCTTGTAATGATTGTTTGAATTTAGATTTACTAATCTTGACTTTATTTTTCTCTAGTTCTTTGAAGTAAATATTTTGCATTTCTGTTAAAGTAAAAGGTCGATCAACTAGTTTAACTCTAAATCCTTCTGCTTGAATAGGTAAAAGATCATAGAAATAAATAAAATCGAGAGCTGGGGAAGCAATCATACTCTCTTGCCAATCAAGCAAGTAGATTTTTGAATCTGTTTGAAGAAAGTTGTAAGTCCAGGTTCCTCCATGAACCAAAGTTCTTCCAGCAGCTAAAAATCTACCTAAGAAATCTTTTGAATTAATATCTTTTCTAACTGTTTCAAGATTTGTTTTTGTTAAAGGGGTTTTACCTTTATGACTTTCTGCTATCTTCAAAGCCTTCTTGATATTATTTTGAAGCCTTCTCTTAATATCATTCCAGTTTTCTTCGTTCACAATTGGGAGATCATTAAGAGTATCAAGAATAGGATTATTATAGAATTTAGCATTTATTTTAGCTACTTCTTTTAGAGCTTTCTCAATATGTTCTTTGTTCCAACTTCTAGGATGAATGCTCTTAGGAATTTTTTCTAGAAGTATCCAAGGAACTTCATTTGTTTTTGAAATAGCTATGATTTTTGGAACAGGAAGCTTATATTTTTTTACTAGAGTAGAATATATTATCCATTCCTCTTTTGTAGTATTTTGTTTCAGAATACCTTCTTTTTCTTTTCCCCAGGAAATTTCTGATACTTTAGCAGTTGATGTACCAGTAAGTTCTCTTTTGAACTTAATTTGATCTGAAGAAATTTTGAGTTTCTGAGCTAGCTCGTCAAGAATGGATAAATTACTCAAGTAATCACCGGTTAGTTCTTTGTGGTTCTTACTCTTTTTAACTATTTCTGCAGATTGTTTATAAATAAGTTCTGTTTGAAATTTAACGTTAAGGTGTTTCTTATGGGTAAATATGTTGTTTCTGTATCATTGGGATCTTCAATTAGAGATTATAAAAAAGAACTGACACTTGGAAATGAAGTTGTTATAGTTGAACGAATCGGAACTAATGGAGATATGAAGAAGTATAGGGAGTTAATAGAAAGTTTAGATGGGAAAGTAGATGTTTTTGGAATTGGAGGTACAGACCTCTATCTTTGGAAAGGAACGAGAAGATACAAAATTAGAGATGTATGGAAGAAACTAATAAAAAATGTAAAAGAGACACCGATTGTTGATGGAGGAGGAATGAAGTGTACTTTAGAAGGTAGAATCATGCAATTTGCTGAAGAGAAGCTACCTGAAGAAGTAGAAGAAAGTAGAGCAACTTTGGTTACAGCAGCTGTTGACAGATGGTTTCAAGCACAGAGTGCATGGGAATTTGTTGGTAAAAACAAGAAATTGATCACTTTTGGAGATCTTCTTTGGGGTTTCAAGTTAGGTATTCCATTACATACTCTTCGAAATGTATACAATATAGGGACTGTTCTATTACCATTAGTTACAAGATTACCTTTTAGTTGGTTATATCCAACAGGTGAAAAACAAGAAGTAAACAAACCATCTTTTACAAAGTATTTCAAGAGAGCGAAATGGATTGCTGGAGATTTTAATATTATCAATAGAAATATGCCTTATGATGAAATGGAAGGAAAAATAATAGTTACTAATACTACGACTGCAGCAGATGTACAGAATTTAAAAGATATTGGAGTTAAATATATTATTACTTCAACACCTAGAGTTGAAGGAAGGTCATTTGGTACCAATGCTTTGGAAGCAGCTATAGTTGCTGTTAGTGGAGAAAAGAGAGAATTAACACTTGAGGAGTATCAAGAATACTTGAAGAAACTTAAGATCGAACCTACTTTAGAGAAATTGCAGGATTAGGATAGTCAATGGTAAAATACAATGCAATCATTTTTACTGGAAGTTCAGAAAAAGATGAAGTAATTTGTAATTCTGAGGGAGTTCCAAAAAAAGCATTCGTGAAACTGGGAGACAAAACTTTCCTTGAGAGAATTGTTAAAGAAGTTAGAAAATGTGATAGAATAGAAGATATTTACATAACTGGAATGGCTGAAAGTGAATGGAGTACTGATGTTCCAGTAACATTCAATGAAGATTCAGGAACCGTATTTACTAAAGGTAAAAATATTTATGAAAAATTTCTTCTAAAAAAAGAAAAACCTGCTGAAACTGCCATTTTACTTTCTAGTGATATTCCTTTGATTACAGCTGATATTCTTGCAAGATTTATAGAACAATGTGAGAATCTTTCCAATGGAGAAATAGATGGAATGTTTTACTACATAATTGTTCAAAAAGAAAAAATGGAATCAAAATTTCCAAACTCCAACAGATCTTTTGTTGAATTCAAAGATAATTTTCAAGTATGTGGTGGAGATATATCTATAATCAACATTAGGAAAATATTACCTTTTGAGAAACTAATGAACAATCTAATGGAAAAAAGGAAAAATGCTTTAGCACAGCTTTTAGTTCTTAATCCGCTACTAGTTGTAAGATTCCTTCTTAAACGATTAACTCTGGATAAATTCATGTACTCACTTGGTAAAAGAATATTCAAAGCTAAAGAAGGTGTATACGCAGTACATTCTGAAGATGCAGAAGTTGCAATGGATGTTGATAAAATCCATCAACTAAAGGAAGTAAGAAGATATTACGAAGAAAATAAGGAAATTTATGATTAATGGCTTCATTGCAGAAACACTCAAACTTATATATAATTTTGAAAGGTGACTTTTATGGCTGAGCTATTCAAAAAAATAGATGAATGGGATAAGAAAGTATCAAAGAAGATAGCTCAGAAATCACAAAAAACTCTAAAAGTAGCAAGTTTCTTTGCACTATCAGGCAATGTACAACCTTGGTTAGTTATTTCATTCGTATTCTTCTTTCTAGATGTTTTTATGGAAAGATCAGATAATCTAATTCAAATATTGTTAGCTGCAATCGTTGGATTAACAACAACGATAATAAAGATCTTGACTAAAAGAATAAGACCTAATGAACAAGTAGCTTTGAAGTACATCGCTTCAGGTGATCATTACAGTTTTCCAAGTGGTCATGCATCAAGAATGGGAAGTTTAGCAATGTTCATGATTCTCTTCTTCCCATCATTTGGGTGGATTTTTGCAATATGGGCAATAGCTGTTTGCTACGGAAGAATAGCTCTAGAAGTTCATTATTTCGTTGATATAGTTGGCGGAGTAATCTGGGGAGCAATTGTAGGTGCAATTTTCTACCTAATAAGAGAATACTTGTATTATATTTTCGATCCAATATCAAATTGGTTTCCTACAATCTGGTAGGAATTATTTTAAGTGCTTAAAGCAATGTTATTTAGTTAAACGACTAGAGAGTGATATTATATCCTTAATTAAAAACAAAATCTTCATGATTCTACTATCTGTTATAATTGCTAGTGGTATTGTTACTAGTACGGTTCTATTTACAGTATACTTTCCTTCTAAAAGAGAGTACAAAAATCACGACCCAATCATTATCCTAAATGATCAAGATTTTGAAAATTATCGATTCTCTGGATCAGGGGACAAAAATGACCCCTATATTATTGAAGGATTGTATATCAATGCAGATCTAGATGCAATACGAATACAATGGACATCAAAATTTTTTGAAATAAGAAATTGTAAACTTGAATCCAATGAAAGAGCAGTGCATATCGATTCTGCAGCTAGTGGAGCAGCAAGTATTAAAGATAATATTATCGATAAGGGTTCTATTTCTATACTTTTAAGTCATAATACTACAATAGAAAACAATTTGATGAGAGAAGGAGGTTTCTATTCCATCAAAATAGAGAATAGCATTCAAACATTGATCAGAAATAATACAATTCTGAACAAGGAAATTGGGATATTTCTAGCAGTAGCTGATTATATTACTATTGAGGAAAATTTCATCTATTCGGAGCATATTATAGAACAGAATATTGGATTTTTTGACTATGGAAACGTAGGAATTCTTTCACAAGGAGCACATAATACAATCAATAACAACACAATTCTAAATCAAGATTTGGGATTATATCAAAAGGGAAATTGCGCTTTAATTTCAAACAACAATATCAGTAATTGTTCATATGGAATATTTGGTTGGTACATGAACGTATCAACAATAAACAATAACAGAATCTTCAATAATACTGAGATTGGAATTCACATTCAAGAGACTAATTTCGCTAATGTTTTACATAATCATTGTGAAGAAAACAACATTAGTTTACAGATCTCAGCAAGCCAATTTAATGAAATAAGCAATAATACATTTCTGTCCAATTTTATAGGTTTAGAAATTAAGGTAACAGGTCTTGGAACTATGTCTTACCGCAAAACATTGAATAACACAGTAAGATTCAACTTTTTTGCTATTAACTCATTTTATGGTTTAAAGAATGGATGGTTGTGTGAATTCTCAAAAATCTATCTGAATTCATTCTTTTTCAATAATCAAGCAGGTACATCTCAAGCTTATGATGAAGGAGACTACAGCGAATGGTCAAATGATAATTCTGAAGGGAATTTCTGGTCCGAATGGTTATCTGGAGATTATTATATCGATGGAAGTAGCAATTCAACAGATCAGTTTCCGTTGGATTATCCTACAGTGTAAAAATGTATAGTTTCATATCAATAAACATTTTTTCTTGCCATTAAGAAAATTTAAAAAATAAGTAGTTTCTGAATCATACATGTCAGAAGAGCATGATATTGATCCATGGAGAATGGCGATCAAACAACTTGAGAAAGTTGGTGACGTTCTAAAAATTGATGAGAATATCATCAAAATATTAAAACATCCTATTAGAATAATTGAGACTAATTTTCCTGTAGTTATGGATGATGGAAGAGTAGAGATATTTACTGGTTTCCGTGTCCATCACAATGAAAACCTTCCGAATAAAGGAGGAATTAGATATAGTCCAAATGTTACTAAAGAGGAAGTAATGGCTCTTGCATTTTGGATGACATTCAAATGTGCCATTGTAGGTTTACCTTATTCAGGAGCTAAAGGTGGTGTAATCTGTAATCCTAGAGAAATGTCTCTAAAGGAAATAGAAAAAGTTACTAGAAGGTATACCCATCAAATGATTAATGTTTTTAATCCTCGTAGCGATATTCCTGCACCAGATATTAATACTTCAGCAAGGGAAATGGCTTGGATTTATGATACTTATAGTATGTGGGGAGGACATTCAGCTCTTGGAGTTGTAACTGCAAAACCAGTTGAACTTGGAGGATCTCTAGGAAGAGCTTCTGCAACAGGACGTGGAGTTTATTTTGTTAAAAGCCCTTACCATAATCTCTTCTAGCTTACTATTTACTTCTTCCTCAGTCCAGAATAAAGCATCATTACCTTGAACCCATTCAAAGTAACTAACAGTTACACCACCTGCATT